>JBFRWG010000036.1:0-21441 GCA_051439445.1 Crocosphaera sp. | reverse complement strand
AATGTCTGTGGACTGGAAGCGACGGGGAGTATTGGTCACAATACTCTAGTTGGCACAGGAAGAAGCAGAAAACTAGCATCGTGAGGTGTTAGAATCCCTCGACTCCGTCGACGGGAGTATGTCAATCCGTTGAATGGCTAAATACTACCCATTTTTGTTACTAGAGAGCCAGACTGGGAATGGATTGATGGGTCAAACACTGCCAATAACAAGCAAATAAATTAGGGTGTGAATAGGTCAGAGAGGCAATGGCAGGGGCGGCTGGAAAGGGCCATAAGCGATCAAAAATAATATTTTGACCTTTGAGACGAAATTGCAGTAAATATACAGAAGGAGGGGCATCTAGGGACTCTAGAAGTTTTTCGGCGAGATCATATAGAGGACGACGTAAGGACCTCTCCAAGGAAATAGGTTGTTCATAGGAGTTAGGAAATGCCCCTTCTCCAATAATCTCACCGTACATCAATTCTGTGGGGGTTAAGGCCACTGGTAACCAGAGATCCCCTAACCAACTATCCCTAATACTCGTTTTATAGCCTAGAGTCTTGTCAACCCATTGTCGTCGCCCCTTAATATCTTTACAATCTTGGTAGATTTTTTGTCCAGGAAAGGATAGCCAACCAGGAACATCAATGGTAAGAGGACAATAGATAACATCTTGATTTGGTTTCGGCGGCTTGACATTTTTCGACCATAAGCTGGCCGTTGCCATGACTTGAACCTGAGTTGAGGGAGAATGGCTATTAATGGCTGTTTCGAGTGCCATCACCATTTTTTCAGTGGCAGGGGAAGCGCAATACATGCTACCTTCGGCCTTAACCTCAGCATTGACGATAATTAAAGCTTTACGCATATCGATTAAATGATTGAGCGGATCTTGTCTTTTCTAGTCAGGTGCAGTAAATCCCACACATCTCTATACAGAGAGTACCCATGATTATCGTTAACGATAAACAGGCAATGTAAAATGAAAACAACTACCTTGTCCTGGTACACTATCAACCCAAATCTGGCCGTAGTGGACACGAATAATTTTACGACATAAAGATAACCCTAATCCATACCCTTCTTTCCCTTGATCCCGTTGTAAGCGAAAATGCCCCTCAAAAATTCGCTCTTGTTTTTCTTCGGGAATGCCAGGGCCTGTATCACAGACGCTCACTTGCACTTTTTGGCTGGTTCGGTGGAGAATCGAGAGGGTGATTTCTCCTTTTTGGGGTGTATATTTAATGGCATTATCGAGTAAGTTGACAATCACTTGACGAATTAACTCCTCATCGGCATAGACGGCGGGAACGTCTTGGGGAATATCTTGTTTTAAGATTAAGGATTTCTCCACGAATAAGTTATGATATTGTCTGAGAATTTCTTGGGAAAGGGGGGGTAAAAAGACTTCCTTTTGCTCAACGTGTAACTGAGCATTCATACTCTTGGAGGCTTGTAAAATATCGGTAATCAGACGATTCATGACCCGAAATTGATTACGGCTTTGTTGAAATAATTGGCTAATTAATTGTTGCTGTTTTTCTCTTCGCTCTTGATTTTGGGCCAGTTCTAAGGTTTCTACTGCAATGGAGGCGGCAGTGAGGGGACTCCGTAAATCATGGGCTAACATGGCTAGAACTTGATCTTTGAATTTTAGTTGTTCGAGCAAGTTTTCTTTTTCCTTCTTCAGACGGAATATCTCATCGGAAAGACGCATCAGTTCTGCTGAATAGCCTACTGTTGTGGTGTTGCTTTCGGATTGAACTTTATGATTGTCTTCTAGGGAAGATAGCCATTTGGGCCACCATTTTTGCAACTGATGCACTAAGTTACTACCCGCTAAGGTTTGTCGGGGTTCAGGTGCTACTTTTACTAAGGCTGGAGTAGCCACTAGGCGAAAATGTTCCACCAGGTGAGGTTGTTCATGAATTTCAATGACTTGTAATTCATAAGAACAATGATCCATCACCCTTTCGAGGTAATCTCGAATGGGCTGAATGTATTCTTGGGAACTCGGTCGCTCGTCGACAAACAACAATAACTGAATCGATCGAGAGGCACCTTGATCGCTTTCAGAAGTTGTTGGAGGGTTGGGGGGTTCTAGCACTGCAACTGGATACTATAAACTGACAAAGAAAGAAAATTCGAGAATCTCGGATTTTTTTATCTATTCTAATCTAGATTATTAAGATAGTATGAAATCAACTGTTACCTGTTGTCCCATAAATGAGGCAGTAGATTAATGCTCCACGATGAAAATTATGGATATTCGCACTTGTGATATTAATTTAAACCATTGGTATGTGGTCGCCCAAAGTCAAGAGGTGACCCATCAACCCATTGGTGTTCATCTATGGTATCACTCTATTGTACTCTATCGAGATAGTCAGGGAAAGATTCATGGATTAGAGAATTGTTGTCCCCACCGTCGAGTAAAATTAAGCGAGGGTAAGGTAATTAATAATCTTTTAGAATGTGCCTATCATGGTTGGCAATTTAATGAGCAAGGGGTTTGTACTTTCATTCCCTATTTATCAGATAATCAAGCCTTACCTAATTGTAAAATTAAGCGTTATCCGGTAGCAGAATCGGATGGTTTTATTTGGCTCTTTTTAGGAGATACACAAGTTTTAGAACAGCAAAATATTAACCCGATGTCCCTTCCTGAATGGGAACATCTTAATTATATTGCCACAGTTTCAGTGATTGATTGTCAAGCTCATTTTTCTTTTCTTATTGAAAATTTAATGGATATGTATCACGGTCATCTTCATGATAATTATCAGGCTTGGACAGGGGCAAAATTAAAAGATTTATCCATCAAGGAAGAAGAAGTTACAGCGATTTATGAAGCACAAAGTTATTATAAAATTGATAAAATTTGGTCTATCACTCAATTGTTTTTTCCTCAGTTTCGTCGGCTACATCCTGAGACGTTAACCGTTCATTATCTTTATCCCCATTGGCAATCAAAATTAGGAGAAGATTTTACAATTTATTGTTTATTTTCTCCTATTAATGGTACTCATACAAGAGCTTATTTGATTCATTTTACTTCTCTCAATGCCTTCTGGCGATTACATAAATTACCCCGATGGTTTCGACAGTTGATTAAAGATAAACTTTGGGGAACTGCCCAAACAATGTTAGATGGATTAGTGGCAGAAGATATAAAAATGATAGAGCAAGAACAACAAGCCTATTCTCAACAAGTAAAACAGCCAAATCATGAAATCAATCCTACGATTTCGGCTGTGCAAAAAATGGTTAAAAAACAATCTAAATTAACAGCAATAAAATGATTTTTAATCAAACCTTTAGCCCAAGGAGAAATTCTAAAAATGTGCATCAAGAACAGAACTCTATCAATCATACCATTATGATTGATAGAGACAGCTAAATCTAAAAAATTATCTAGCAATGGATATGGAAACGCCTAGTTTTATTTCACCTCAATTATCTCCCGAAGAACTAATAATAGAAACTCCCTTAAAATTAGGTGTACTCGCATCAGGAAGTGGCACGAATTTTGAAGTTATTGCTCATGCTATCAAACGAGGAGAATTAAATGCCCAAATTCCCTTACTAATTTATAATAATCCCCAAGCTCCAGTCAAAGAGAAAGCAGAAAGCTTAAACATAGAAGTTAAATTATTAAATCACCGTCAATTTAAACGTCGTGAAGACCTAGATCAAGCCATTGTTAATCATTTTAAATCCTATGATATTGATTGGGTAATTATGGCAGGTTGGATGAGAATTGTTACCCCAGTCTTACTGGACGCATTTCCTAATCATGTCATCAATATTCACCCCAGCTTATTACCAAGTTTTAAAGGAATTCAAGCTGTTGAAAAAGCTTTAAAAGCAGGGGTGAAAATTACAGGTTGTACCGTTCATCTAGCCAGTTTAGAAGTGGATAGTGGACCCATTTTATTACAAGCGGCGGTTCCTATATTACCCACTGATACCCCAGAAACATTACACGCCAGAATTCAACAACAAGAACATAAAATTTTCCCCCAAGCCATTGCCCTAGCCGCCAAAACTTACTAAACTATGAAGGATCTCCCAGATTTTATTCTTTTTGCTCAACACGGATGGGCTGATACCAATGAAGAAATCAGTCAACTTGCTAATACATTAGCAACAGAAAAAACAAAAACTATTAGTCCTAATTTAGGATGGGTAAAAACTTGGTTAAGTATGGCTCCTCTCATTGAGATTGTCAGCCAAAAAGCACAAGAAACCTTTGAGCAATATCCTAACATTCCCTGGCGTATTATTGGTCATTCAATGGGGGGCTTAATTTGGTTAGAAGTGCTAGATAAACACCCTCAATGGTGGGAAAAAATACACTCTTTAGTTCTCATTGCCTCTCCCGTTGGTGGAGCAGATTTAGCAAGAATAATTGACCCTTTATCCATCGGAGTTGGCATTGCGGCCGACTTAGGAAAAAACCGTCGCTTCATAGCAGATAGAATCACCAAAATTGTTCCCACCTTAGTCATTGCTGGAGATATCGATCAGGGCAGTGATGGGACAATTCCTGTATCATCAACCAAATTATCCTACGGTCATTTTGTCTGTTTACCCAACCTTCCCCATAGTCAATTAAAAAATCATCCCAACGTCGTTGATATCATTGAAAGATTTTGGCGAACCTCCCCCACACCAGCCTTATTTGAAAAGGATTTTCCTACAGTTTTGATAGACAGACTGCAATTAATTCCCGGTATGACTGATGGACATCCGCGAGAGTTTGAAAAAGCCAAATCCTATCTCAATTTTGAGAGAGGAATCAGCATTAAACTCTGGAAAAATCCCCTCAATATTCTTCATGTTTATATAGCTAATGACCAACAAGAATGTTTATATGCCGGGTTTGTCGGGTGGGTTCATTCAGAGGGACTCTATCAAGCCTTAGAAGCCATTCACCAAGATTTCTATCAGTTAGTGATCCACGGACTCGACTAAGCTGGTTCAGAAAACCGAGAAACTTTTCCTAGAAACAACAAACGATAGACATTTATGCTAACTTCTTATAGGGGAGTGTCCCACTGATTTTCTGTTTATATCTCCTAAAAGGCCATTGCAGATCCCATTATCCATTTGTCTTTACAGTAGCGATGAACATCTAACCCACTCATTGACCAATCATTTGAGTGGCGATCGCTATCGTCTTCACATTATCAATGATCCTGACGAGATCATGGCTTATTTAAAGGATAATAGTGAAACCATCGATTGCTTGATTGTACGACGAGACGCAATAATTTTACCCTTGTTTAACCAACTCTATGAACAGGGAACCCTCTTACCCATCATCATCCTAGAGGGAGACTCCAACCCCTCAGGCCAATCCTCCAAAATGGGTCCGCCCACCTTTTTATATCATAGTGCGGAAGTTCGTCATCACGTTGAACCTTTAGAAGACATTCAACCTACGATTGATCGAGCTATTACCAAGTTCCTACACTTAGGACCGAGTTGCTTTTTAGGGGACCGCTCCTTCTCTTCTCAAGGGGAAATGATTTCGGAAAATGATCAAGGTTTTCTCTTATTACAGCAGCGTCGTTTAGCAGAAAAACTGAAGGAAAGATTAGGATATTTAGGGGTGTATTATAAACGAAATCCCAAGTATTTCTACCGAAATCTTTCCCCGGAAGATAAACAGGAAATAATGGGACAATTAAGTAAAAGTTATCGAGAGATTATTCTTAGTTATTTTGATGAAGAGACAGAAATTAATCAGAGTATTGATCAATTTGTAAATCAAGCTTTCTTTGCTGATATTTCCGTTTCCCGTGTCTTAGAAATTCACATGGAGTTAATGGATGAATTTTCCCAACAACTAAAATTAGAAGGCCGCAGTGAAGAAATCCTTTTAGACTATCGTTTAACCATTATTGATATTTTAGCTCACCTAGGGGAAATGTATCGTCGTTCCATCCCAAGAGGAGATGTTCTTTTTGATTTATTGAATCAAATCGATTAAAGTAAAATAACTATACTACATTCTACTATAAATTTTCTTCTTCCCTAAACGGAAATATTGTTCTTGATGAAAACTTCTCATTTATTGCTATGATCGACTTTAAAAAAACCTATGTATTAAAATTGTACGTAGCCGGAAATACCCCTAATTCCGTGCGAGCTTTAAAAACCTTAAAAAATATCCTCGAAGAAGAGTTTAAAGGGGTTTATGCTTTAAAAGTGATCGATGTACTAAAAAATCCTCAACTAGCAGAAGAAGATAAAATTTTAGCCACCCCAACCCTTGCCAAAATTTTACCCCCACCTGTCCGTAAAATTATTGGGGATCTCTCCGATAGAGAAAAAGTTTTAATTGGTTTGGATCTCCTCTATGAGGAAATTCGGGACCGAGAAAACGATCCTTAAAAACTGAAAAATTCGATTCAAGGTTCGGCTTTCTTTTGACAATCAATAATCAATTTCTTTAATTATATAACCATTAATAAAGCAAACATGAATCAACCTCTACCTAGCGAAAATAGACCCCAACAACTAGCTCCTAAAGGTGTTCGTAAAATTCGCACGATGATCGAAGGATTAGATGAAATTACCCATGGGGGTTTACCTTTAGGAAGAACAACTTTAGCCAGTGGGACATCAGGAACAGGAAAAACCCTTTTTGCCGTCCAATTTTTGTATCATGGTATCAAATATTTTGACTATCCGGGTCTCTTTGTTACTTTTGAAGAATCCCCTCAAGATATTATTGAAAATGCTTATAGTTTTGGTTGGGATCTACAAGAATTAATTGATGAGGGACAACTATTTATTTTAGATGCTTCTCCTGATCCTGAAGGTCAAGAAGTAGTGGGAAGTTTTGATTTATCTGCTTTAATTGAGCGCATACAATATGCTATTAATAAATATAAGGCGAAGTTAGTTTCTATTGATTCTGTAACTGCTGTTTTTCAACAATATGATGCTGCTTCGGTGGTAAGACGGGAGATTTTTCGTCTGGTTGCCCGTTTAAAACAGTTGGGAGTTACCTCTATTTTAACCACAGAAAGGGTGGAAGAATATGGACAAATTGCTAGATTTGGGGTAGAAGAATTTGTATCGGATAATGTTATTATTCTTCGTAATGTTTTAGAAGGAGAACGTCGTCGTCGGACCATTGAAATTCTCAAATTACGGGGAACCACTCACATGAAAGGAGAATATCCTTTTACTATTACAAATGATGGTATTAATATCTTTCCATTGGGGGCAATGAGGTTGACACAACGATCATCGAATGCACGAATTTCTTCGGGTGTTGAAACCTTAGATGAAATGTGTGGTGGCGGGTTCTTTAAAGACTCGATTATTTTAGCCACCGGCGCAACAGGAACCGGAAAAACTTTGTTAGTTAGTAAGTTTTTAGAAGAGGGTTGTCGTCAAGGAGAAAGGGCGATTTTATTCGCTTATGAAGAGTCTCGGGCCCAGTTATCTCGAAACGCTTTTTCTTGGGGTATTGACTTTGAAGAAATGGAGAGTAAAGGACTCTTAAAACTATTATGTACCTATCCTGAATCCGCCGGTTTAGAAGATCATTTACAAATTATTAAATCAGAAATTTCTGAATTTAAACCCTCTCGTATTGCTATTGACTCTTTATCTGCTTTAGCAAGAGGAGTGACGAATAATGCGTTTCGTCAATTTGTTATTGGGGTGACAGGGTATGCAAAACAAGAAGAAATTACGGGTTTCTTTACTAATACCACCGACCAATTTATGGGTGCGCATTCTATTACAGAATCCCATATTTCTACCATTACGGATACCATTTTGATGTTGCAATATGTAGAGATTCGAGGGGAAATGTCACGGGCGATCAATGTCTTTAAAATGAGAGGATCATGGCATGATAAAGGTATTCGAGAGTATATGATTAATCAAGATGGTCCGATTATTCAAGACTCTTTCCGTAATTATGAACGCATTATTAGTGGTTCTCCCAGTCGTATTACAGTTGATGAAAAAAGTGAATTATCTCGTATTGTTCGGGGGGTTAAGGATAAAACAGAAGAGTAAAATTTAGAATTTAGAATTTAGAATTTAGTGATTTTAAAATATGGTAGAAATCTGTAAATACTCGATAAATTGGCTTATATAGCAATCTGGTTTTAGTGATGAGAAAATGAGGAGAAGGATTTAACAGTGTTAAATCCCTACAAGGGTTTATTTGTAGGGACATAATACTATTATGTCCTAAATAGGTTTCTACTTCTCACATATTATTCCTGATAGCTAAATCAAATTCAAATTATGATAAATTATCCATTCTCCATTCTCCATTCTCCATTCTCCATTCTCCATTCATTAAGTGTTCTTGTAACAAGCGATGAATAAACCGATAACCCCCACCCACACGCTGTAATAATAATTGTTCGGTACAATAGTCTAAAAAACGGGCATAATTCCACGGGGTATAACCATTAAAGGTTAACAGTAAGCGTAAACTGAAATGTTGTAATACAGCTTGGCCACTAGGAGAAGAGAAAAAAGACACAGCTACCGTAGCAATTAATAAAACCCTTAAAGTAACAAAGAACCTTTCATCAATTTGATTTAACCATTCCGATATTATCCATAAGCAAAAGTATAACCCGCCTCCTAGAATTATCACTAAACCTGTGGTTAAAATCGCGTTATCAATTGAAGATCGAATTCCTTGATTGGGTTTCATTTTTATTTCTAATTCACCCCCTTTCATCCCGTAAATTAGCCCTCCAATCAGTCCTCCAATTAGCAAGAAAATCAGACCAACAATCAGCCCGTAAATTAGCCCAACAATCAGCCCGACAACCAGGCCGATAATCAGCCATCTAATCAGTCCGTCCCGCATATCTCTTAAACTAAATTTTAATGTTTCTACAGTGTCAATTCTATTATTTCTTACCCTGGCAATCAGCCCAAAAATCAATCCGACAATCAGCCCAACAATCAGCCCGTAAATTAGTCCGTAAATCAGCCCGTAAATGCGTCTTTGACTATCATTTACTAAGTGTGTTGGTTGTAATTTCTCAATCAAAAAAATAGTTTGATTATTGCTATCTAACTGTTTACCCAACCACTGTAAATAATGGCGAGTTTGCTGCGGTTTCTTCACATATTTCAGATAACTTTTTAAGCTTTTTTGTCTTATCTTGGGAGAATTCCTGATTTTCTGTTGATACTTACTTTGCCAATATCCCACATTCTTTAATCTTTCTTGTAGATAAACTTCCATTAAATAAAATATCTTTTCCTTTTGTGTATTTAATCCTTTTTGATCTTCCCTTGAAAGCTTCTCATTAGCTAACACCATAATATCCAAAAATAAAGGAATTTCTGCCAACTCTTGCCAATCATTATCACTGTTGATCAATTGCTGAATGTTTAAAGCTTTTGTTTCTTCTAAATAGTAATTAATTTGTTCATTACTTAAGGGTTGTAAAATAACTGAACCATTTAAACCAATGCGAGTATTTAATAACTCAAACTCTTGTAGACGACTACAAAAAACTAAAGGATTTTTCCAATTTCGAGTTAATAAAAACTCATTAATGGCATCTACACAAGCTGCTTGTCTATCGCTTCTTAATTCATCCAAGCCATCTAATAACGGAATTATTAACTCTCTTTCTAAATACTCTTGTGCAAGTTTTTTACTGAACCCATGTTGAATATTTAACTCATCAATTAACCAATCTTTTATGGTTGTATAATTACTTGTCCAAGAAGACAAATTAAATAATAAAGGAATGGGATGATTAATATCATTTTCTGCTCGTATAGCTAAGGTTTCTGCTAACTTATATAAAGCAGTTGATTTCCCTGCTCCTGGATCACCTAAAATCAGTAAACGACCTTGAATATCTTGCTGTCGATCATAGACATTAATAATAGAAGTTCCTGACGGTAATGACTCTACTTTTTGATCACCCCGTTTCAACTGCATCGCAGGAATAACCTTAGTTTCATCAACTTGTTTATTGAGGGTAATATAAACTTGATTGCGTAATGATTGAGACAATAATCTTGTCGCTGTATCCTTACTATATTTAATTAACTTACGTTGATTTTCATCTCGTTGGGTTTGAGGTTTGTTATAATAAAAATTCTGAGTATTATGATTAATAATATCCCCATGATAATCTCTCCCTGCAACTCCCCCACCAACATTTGCTTCAGAAAAATCATTCGTGGTTTGTTCATTTTTATCTCCATCAATATTATCCCCAGTTCCTGAATGATTTTGTCCCATGACCTCAATTAAAGGAATATTATGCTTCAATGATACAACATTTTCATAGATTAGGAGAATATGAAAAGAACTTTAATATAATAATCAATAATGATATGTGAGAAGTGACAACAGACTAGGACATAATCGTATTATGTCCCTACAAATATATCCTTGTAGGGATTTAACAGTGTTAAATACTCTTCCTTATTTTCTGAAAACTGAAACCTCATTACTATATAGCAATAATTAACAATAATTATGACCATAGAAATAACAGTAGAAAAACAAGGCGATCGCTTAGATCGTTGGTTATCAAATCATCTTACAGACCTCTCTCGTTCCCATCTCCAGAAACTAATTGAACAGGGAAATATTACCCTCAATAATAAAATTTGTACCAATAAAAAAATCAAAGTAAAAATCGGCGATCGCTTACAAATAAACTTACCTGATCCCAAACCTTTAGAATTAGAACCCGAACCCATTCCCTTAGATATTCTCTACGAAGATGAGCAGCTAATTATTATTAATAAACCAGCCGGTTTAGTGGTTCATCCCGCACCTGGTCATGAAACAGGAACCTTAGTTCATGCCCTATTATATCACTGTTCCAATTTAGCAGGAATTGGTGGGGTACAAAGACCAGGAATTGTTCATCGTTTAGATAAAGATACCACAGGTGCAATAGTTGTGGCAAAGACAGATTATGCGCATCAAAACTTACAAGAACAGATTAAAAATAAAACAGCAAAACGAGAATATTTAGGGATTGTTTATGGTGTTTTAAGCAATAAAGAAGATGAAAATAAGAGCAATCAAGGAATAATTAATTTACCCATAGGTCGTCATCCTGTAGATAGAAAAAAAATGGCAAGTGTACCAGTAGAAAAAAGAGGGAGAGAAGCAGTTACTCATTGGGAAATTATAGAAAGATTAGGGAATTATAGTTTAGTGAAATTCACTTTAGAAACAGGAAGAACTCATCAAATAAGAGTCCATAGTAGTCATCGCGGTAATCCCATTTTAGGTGATCCTTTATATAGTGCAAACCGTTCTTTAAAAATGAAGTTATCTGGTCAAGCATTACACGCATATAAATTAACATTAACCCATCCCATCACATCAGAAAAAATAGAAGCGATCGCCCCATTACCAGATGAGTTTACTAGATTATTGAATTATTTAAGAAAAAAAAATTAATTCTAAATTCTAAATTTTCCATTCTCCATTATCCATTCTCCATTATCCATTCTAAATTCCAGCCTATAGTTTAAAAGAATGACGATGATGAAAACAAGGTCCATATTGTTGTAAAGCAAGACGATGTTTTTTAGTACCATAACCCTTATTATTTTCTAAATCATAATGAGAGTATTTAGCAGCCAAACGAATCATTAATTGATCTCGCCAAACCTTAGCTAAAATACTTGCAGCAGCAATCAGAGGAGAAGATTGATCTCCCCCAATAATCGTTTCTTGAGGAATGGTAAGGTTGGGTATTTTTTGATTTCCATCTACTAAACAAAGGTTCGGTATTACCGATAGTTTAGTAACGGAGCGTTGCATTGCTAATAAAGAAGCCTGTAGAATATTAAGGCGATCAATTTCTTGGGAGGAAGCATAACTAATATAATAAGCAACAGCTAGATTTTTAATCGCTTTAGCTAAGGTTTGACGACGTTTAGCAGAAAGTTGTTTACTGTCTTTGACTCCTATAGTTTGAAGACTAGCGATCGCACTTTTATCCAAGACCACCGAAGCAGCAACCACAGGTCCAAATAAACAACCCCGTCCCACCTCATCAACCCCAGCGATTAATATTTGTGAATGAGAGAATAAGTGAGTAGACATCAGACAAATTTGATACAATCAAAACATATAGATAAATTTTAGAAATTTTCCCATGGCATTTTTTCGTCAATATATCGCTCCTTTGCTAATCGTTTTAATGTTTTTGGTCGCTTTAGTAGCAGTTAGCGCACGTGCTTTCTTACCATCAGATTTATCGGCCCCGGCCCCCGTGAATGATATTAGCTTATCTGCTGACATTTCTTAAGAAAGGATAATCAAACCATTCGAGTTTAACCTTGCCTTTTATCGAAAAATAATGGGACTAAAACCCCGCCCTAACAGGCGTAATTGTGTTAGAATCGGAGTGTAGCAATTTTCAGCTACCTACTGGGAGTCCCCCAGAAAGGGACGACTAACCCTGAATCGGCAGGGTGTCTGGAAACATAAGATGTATGACCTAGTAAGGTAAGTACCTCCTCAGCTAGTGTAAACCTCATTGGAGAGTAGCATTCAACAAGTAATTGTTGAATAAGAGTCCGCCTGCCTTTAGGCAGTGGAGTATGCCAACATGGTAGAATGGATCTTAGAATTAGCCCAAATTTTTGCTCTTAAGTAATAAGTTTTGTTATCAATGAAAACAGATATTCAAGTGTATCAACCTTCTGGGATTCTTGATGGTACTAAATCTCATCAGTTCCGTCAACATATTCAGAAATTAATAGAAGCAAAACCAAGAGTGGTAGTGATTGATTTTAAGGATGTTAGCTTTATGGATAGCTCAGGTTTAGGGGCTTTAGTTTTGTCTTTAAAAACGGTTCGAGCGGCTGGTTCTAGGTTATTTCTCTGTTCTCTTAATGAACAAATTATGATGTTATTAGAATTAACAGATATGCACAAAGTATTTAAAATTTTTGAAAGTAGAGAAGAGTTAGAAAAAGAAATTAGTCATTCTTAAACTATTGAGTTGGAACTATCAATAAAACTCACCTCAATAATAGATAGATCGTCATCAAAATTTTCCTTAAAGTGGTATAGTCTAAGACAACTAATTAAATTATCTAAATTGTCTGACTTCTTTTTGTTATAATCTTTCAGCAAAGACAAAAAGTTTTTTAATCCCAGAAGGGTTCCATCTTCTCCCTCAATTTCATAAATTCCATCACTGAAAATATATAATTTAGATAACTCATTAATTGATAAATGTTGATTCACATAAGTGACATCAGGGAACATTCCTATGGGGAGACCAGGGGTTTTAAGCTGAGTTATGACTATTTCTTCCTCTAAGTTAGATGTTAAGAGAATGCCAGGAGGGTGGCCCGCACTCGCATAAGTGAGTTTACGGTTGTGACAATTATAAACCCCATACCAGATGGTAAAATATTTATCATTCGTATCAGTCATTTGAAAAGTTTGATTGAGTCCCGTTAAAACCTCATTAGGGTGATAATAATTAACAGAACTTAAGTTTTGAGAACGCAACAAATTAATGACAGCCAAAGCCGGTAAAGCGGCCCGCAAACCGTGACCAGAAACATCTAAAAGATAAAGGCCTAAATGATGGTCATCTAACCAGAAATAATCAAACCCATCCCCTCCCAGTTGACTCGAAGGGATAAAGCGGGAATTAATGGTGAGACAAGGATGTTGTAGGGGTTCAGGTAAAATCGAACTTACATACTCAGCCGCCTCCGCTAACTCAGTTTCTAGAAGTCGTTTTTGTTCGGTTAAATCTTGACTCAATTGATGTAATCTCAGTCCTGAACGAATTCTAGCAATAAATTCATTCATTTCAATGGGTTTACAGAGGAAGTCATCAGCCCCTGCATCTAACCCTTTAACCCGATCATCAACAGACCCCAAAGAAGTTAATAAAATAAAAAAAGTCGTCGCTAACTCAGGAATACTTTTAATCTGACGACATACCTCTAGGCCACTCATCCCTGGCATCACCCAATCACAAATGATGATAGCAGGATGTAATTCTTGAGCCTTAATTAAACCTTCTTCCCCTTCTCCAGCACAAATAACATCATAACCCTGACGCTTGAGGGTTCTTTCTAGTAATAAACGAATAGTTTGATCATCATCAATTAAAAGAATTTGAGGCATAATTTAGTCGACCTTGATGCAGCCTTGAGTTTTCCCTACGATCAATCGACAGGGATTCTAATAAGGATACTGCACTTCGGGGGTGAGAGCGACTTAGCTAAATCAGAACTTAACTCTTATTTTAAAAGTCCCAGGTAACAAAACCCAAAAATTCCCAGCACTGTTCCAACAATGCGGGTAAACTAGAGCTAGGCAATAGAGTAGGGACAGACATCTCTACTTTAACGTTTCAACTGTCGTTGATTCTAGAGGCTTTGGATCATTGCGCGTCCTTCAACAGATTTCCTTTAAAGTAAACAGTGACCTAAAAGCACTAGACGAGGTTTTAGGTTACTTCGATGATCTTAATCAACCTTGGATTCCAAAAAAAGATTGGTTACAGTGTCAACTGGCCTTAGCAGAAGGCTTTACCAATGCAGTCCGTCATGCCCATAAACACATCCCCTCGGATATTTTAGTGGAAATTGAGCTTAAGCTGACAGACCATAGTTTAGAAATAAGAATTTGGGACTTTGGTCCCTATTTTGATTTAGAAGGGTTTCTTAAAGCAAAAGCAGACAAGGACACCCGTTTTGCGGGTCATGGTCAAGGACTCCCTATCCTACAAAAAATTGCTGCTCAATTGAGTTATGACCGTAGCGAGGATGGACGGAACTGTTTACTGATTATCAAAAACTTTTCCCTTCCTTAGCCCATCGGTTTAGAATGTTAATATGTCTAGTCTTAATCCTATTATTTCCAGTGAATGGCTCAATAGCCAACTTCCTAACCCTAATCTTATTATTATTGATTGTCGCTTCCGTTTAGGTGATCCCGACTGGGGATATCAACAGTATCTTAATAGTCATATTCCGGGAGCTTATTATTTAAACTTAGATAAGGATTTATCTTCCCCACTCCAAAATCATGGGGGTCGTCATCCTCTTCCTGATGATTCTATTTTTGCTGCTAAATTGGAATCTATAGGGGTCATACAGGGAGAAACTTGTGTCATTGCTTATGACGATCTCCGTTTTGCCTTTGCTGCCCGTTTATGGTGGTTATTGCGTTACTTTGGCCATGATCGGGTGGCTGTATTGGATGGGGGTTGGCAAGGTTGGCAACGCCAAGGATATGCTGTTAATAACACGATTCCTTCAGCTAAATTAGGGCGTTTTGTGTCTCAACCTCATGATGATTGGATTCTAGATATTGAAAGCCTTCAACAGCGTAAAGACCAATCCAATGTCATTTTAATCGATTCACGGGACGGCGATCGCTACCGAGGAGAAAGA
The DNA here is from genome assembly GCA_051439445.1 of Crocosphaera sp. Lineage (GTDB taxonomy): Bacteria > Cyanobacteriota > Cyanobacteriia > Cyanobacteriales > Microcystaceae > Crocosphaera. The sequence continues at coordinate 6,033 of JBFRWG010000036.1, read as the reverse complement.
GAACCGATTGATCCCATTGCTGGACACATTCCAGGGGCGATTAATGCCCCTTGGAAGCGAGTTAGTAGGGAAGAAGGAAGTATTTTACCTGAAGAAGAACAACGAGCCTTATGGCGTGATTTTCAGGGGTCTGAGGAGATCATTGTTTATTGCGGTTCAGGGGTAACAGCTTGCGTTAACCTTTTATCGATGGAATTGGCGGGTATTAAGGGGGCAAAATTATATCCTGGGGGTTGGAGTGACTGGTGTTCGTACCGAGTTGACAATTGATTCGTCATATTTACTTAAATTTAATCTCTCCTACAAACTGGTTAACTTTTAAGGTAAAATTTTAGTTAAGTAACCTAACTAAATTAATCAATTAAGCTACTTATCTATTTCTTTATTTTTATCTATACTTAGGTTTTAATTTTATGGATGCTAGTAATACTTGTATGTGTCAGAAAGAGCGTCTTTCTATATTCGTTGATGGCAATAATATGTTTTATGCTCAACAAAAAAATGGATGGTTCTTCGATCCAAGGCGTGTTTTAGACTATTTTACTAACGATCCTCATGTTTCTTTAATTAATGCTTTTTGGTACACCGGATTAAAAGATTCTCAAGATCAAAGGGGGTTTCGTGATGCTCTCATTAGTTTGGGTTATACCGTAAGAACTAAGATTTTAAAAGAGTATTATGATGATACGTCTGGAAGATATTCCCAAAAGGCTAATTTGGATATTGAAATCGTTGTCGATATGTTTAATACGGTTGAGCAGTACGATCGCGTCATCTTGTTTAGTGGTGATGGAGATTTTGAGAGGGCAATTGAATTATTGAGATCCAAAAATACCCATATTACAGTAGTTTCTACAGAAGGTATGATTGCTAGAGAATTAAGAAATGCTACTGATCGCTATATTGACTTAAATGATATCAAAGATAGTATAGAAAAGCAAGATTATTGACTGGCCCAATCATTATGGAATCTCCCAACAGAAAACGTAAACGCTCTTTAGCAAGAAGGGTAGATAATGAAGTCGAAAAAATTATCTATAAAGTGATGACCAACGAAGGTCTTGAGCAAACGATTGCTAGGGCCGTTATTAAGGGTTTATTAGCTTTAGTTAAACGCTACTTTTTTCTGATTGTAGTTGGAATTTTATTACTGTTGGTTTTACAAGCAATTTTAATCAGTTTTTCCCTGAAAATCATGTTAACTTTTAACTAGGATCACAGCGAATTTCTAACATAAAACCATCAGGATCATAAAAATAAATTCCTCTTCCTGTGGGACGGCTAACTGGTCCATGATCGATCATAACTTCATTGGTTTTTAACATTTCTACAGCTTGCTCAAACAAGTCAGCAGCAATATGAAAAGCTAAATGATTGGCACGGGTAAATTGTTGTTTAGGGTCTGTATTAGGGGGTAATAAATTAGGTTCCCAGAATAAGTCCAAAACCAGTCCATCAGGAGTCACAAAATTGGCAACTTTTCCCGCAGCAACTAAGTCTTTTAATGTACTAGGAACTGCATCACCTTTCAATTCATGTAGTCCCAAAATTTCTCCATAAAAATGACGAGAAACGGTCATATCTTTAACATTTAAAGCAAAATGGTGGACTCGTTTTAAACAATTTTTGGGTAGTCCCTGACTCTTGGTGTTTGGTTGTACAGTCATAATTATCGATAATGGTGAACATTATTCCTATAATATAGCAGTTCTCCCGTCTTGTGAGGTACAGACTTTTCTCGTTTTAGGAGTCTCCGAGTCCGGAGTTAAGAGTTAAATATTAGGTGTCCCTCACTTGCTCGCAAGAAACGCTATATAATAACATAGCTTTCCAGGATGTATTATCCATTATCAATTCTCCATTCTCCATTCTCCATTCTAAATTCTTCATTCTAAATTCTAAATTCTTAATATCTTACTCTAGGATCAAGAAATCCATAAGTTAAATCAGCTACCAGATTAAAAATAACAATTAAAATGCCATAAATAAAAGTAATAGCCATAACAACAGGAGTATCACTACGGTAAATTGAATCAATTAATAATGCACCAATTCCTGGCACTCTAAAAACTTGTTCTGTCACTAATGCTCCTGTAAAAATAGTTGGAATATCTAAAGCAATTAATGTTACCACAGGAATTAAAGCATTACGAATAATATGGTCTTTTAGAATAGCAAAATTGTTTAATCCTTTAGCTTGTGCAGTGCGAACATAATCATGGGTTAATTCATCTAAAATAGCCGAACGAATAAAACGCATTAAAACAGCAGCTTGATATAATGCTAAGACAATAATAGGCATTATAGACTGTTTTATCTGTTGCATAAATGTCGAAAAATTGGTCACCTCCAAAGTGCTATTGTAAATAAAAGGAAACCAGTTTAATTGAACACTAAAAACAATAATAAATAATAATCCTGTTAAAAAAGTAGGTAAGGAATAGCCTAAAAAAGCAAAGGTTGTTACTATTTGATCAAGCCAAGAATAGCGTTTTATAGCAGAAATAATCCCTAAAGGAAAAGCAATTAGTACACTAAAAATATAAGCTGTTCCCACTACCCATAAAGTGGTTGGGAGTCGTTGCAAAATCAGGTGTAAAACAGGACTACGACTGGTAAAAGAATAGCCTAAATCTCCTCGAATAAAAGCGAAAAACCATTTAATATAACGGATATGAATCGGTTGATCAAGTCCCAAAGTTTTGCGAATATTCTCTCTAACTTCTTGCGTAATAGAAGGATTAGAAGCGAATTCTCCGAGGGGATCACCTGGGGCTAATGCTAAGATGGTAAAGAGAACTAAACTAATAGCAATTAAGGTCGGAATAGCGATTAAGAGGCGTTTTATAAGGTATTGTGTCATTGTAGATTAGAGTTGGGAGTCAGGCATAATTCTGCTATACTGAGATTTTAGCTTTAACGGTTACCCTGAGATAGATAAAATAATGGATGCACTAACCTTTTTTCGCAATAGTTCAGGGAAATGGCGATCGCAACGAACCACCCATCATTTAGCCTTCAGACGGGCTGAAATTGGCAATTCTGAGATTTATGTCGAGGCTCTAGAAGCTGACAATCCCAAAATTATCGAAATTTGTCAAATGCACGAAGTTGATCCTTCTTCTGCCATTGGTGGGGCCTTCGTCAGTTGGGATGGTTCTATGGCCTGGGATAAAGAGGATGAAAACCATACCGGAAATACCATTTTTGCCCTCATTCCCGAAAAAGATAACCCCAGAGAAGGCATCTTATTGAGAGAGAGGGGTTATGCTGAAATTGTTCCCATCGCTGGACGCTATCATCTTGATGAAGATAACGCACTGGTACTGATTACGGAATATGACACCATGAGTACCATTGAGCGATTTTGGTTCGTTAATCCTAATTTACGGTTAAGGACCAGCACAGTACAAAGGTTTGGCGGGTTCAATACAGCGACCTTTTGTGCGGAGATGCGTCAAGAAGATGAGTCTGAAACACCTGAGACAACCCCTACTAATGTGACTCCTTTGAATACAGGTTACTCCATTACAGGTTGGTAAAAGGAATCCTCAGTCAATTAGATAAATTAAAATCATAATGACTACGAATTCTTAAAGCTGGATATAATCGGGTAATGAGATTAGACGCTCAGAGATTGATAAGTTTTAGTTATCAATCTATTTTCTGGTGATTAATCTCCTGAAACCCTTACCCAATCTTAGCTAAAGCCTGTTACGTTGTCTTACTAAACTTTTAGTACCTAAAACTTCTAATTATCTTGTTTTTCAAATCATAATACTTTATATAAATTAGTTAGTAAAATTTACAATTATGACAAAACAAAATCATTATGGTTCTGGCGATAATATTGAGAGAGATAAAATTGTTAATTATTTAGTAATAAATAAAATTAAAGAAAGAGATCAAAAGCAGCAACAATTATTAAATCATGTTAAGAGCGAAGTTAAAAATCGTCTTAAATCTTTATTACATAATAGAATCAGTATAATTTTAGATAAAGAAGAAGATCCTTTAAATCTTAGATATCGTTGGGATGAAGACCGTACAGTTCATACTATAAAAGCTGAGAAAATACCATCAGGAACAACTATTGATCGAATATATGATCGTGAAGGAGTTGATGGTAAATTACTAATTTTAGGAAAACCAGGATCAGGAAAAACAACTACATTATTACAATTAGCTGAAATTCTTATAAAACGATGTGAACAAAATATTAAACATCCAATTCCTATCCTATTCAATTTGTCTTCTTGGACTGATCAAAATCAATCTATTCATGATTGGATAATTAACAGTTTAAAAGCTAATCCCTATGGTATAAAAAGAGAACTTAGTCAAGAATGGTTAGAAAAAGGAGAAATTTTACCCTTATTAGATGGGTTAGATGAATTATCTTCGTTACAACAAAGACCTTGTGTAAAGAAACTTAATGAGTATTTAGAATCAAAAAGACTAGGATTACCTTTAGTTATTTGTAGTCGTCTTCAAGAATTTAAAAATAGTCAAATTCCTTTAAGTTTAAATGCTTGTATTATCCTTCAAGAATTAACAGAAAAACAAATCAAAGATTATATTACAAAAACTGAGGGTATTGTTTTATGGGAAGAAATTAAAAAGGATTCAGATTTATTAGAATTAACTAGAATTCCTTTCTTTTTAAGTATTATTGTAATTACTTGTGAAGAAATATCTTTTATAAAATGGCAGAAATTACCTTCAGATTTAGCAAGAAAAGAATATTTATTTGAAACTTATATTAATAAAATGTTCGCTCGTCAGCACAAAACAAAAATCTATACAGAGAAAAAAGCAAAAAAGTGGTTAGGATGGTTGGCTGTTCAATTAACTAATGAAAATAAAACTGAATTTTTCATTGAGAGTATTCAGCCTTATTGGTTAATATTCCAACATGAAAAATTAATTTATGCACTGATTTGTGGGTTGACTTTATTACTAATTTACACGCCAATTTTTGGGCTAAGTGTAGGGCTAATTAAATGGTTGATTTCCGGGCTAATTTTAATACTAACTATAGTAATAATTAAATGGTTGATTGGAGGAAGAATAGACAATATTCAAACAGTTGAAACAATTCAGATAAACTTTTTTAAAAATAGAAAAAAATTAATTAATATACTGATTGTATTGTTGATTAGAGGATTTATATTTGCGCTGATTTTCGGGGTGATTTTCGGGGTGATTTTCGGGCTGATTAGAGGATTTATTTATGGGCTGACTATGGGACTATTTATAGTGCTATTGACAATGCCAATTATAGTACTGATTAAAGGGCTATCTGGAGCAGAACTTAATATTAAAACTTATCCTAATCAGGGAATACAAGAATCTATTAAAAATGGTTTGACGATAAGTTTGATTAACGCAGTACTTATAAATTGTATATTTGTTCCAATTATACAATTTATAATTCTTCCAATAGCTAATAAATACAAGGTAGGTGAATTTATTAATTTTTTATATTATATGATGTTATACATGATAGCTTGTAGTGTTATATGGACTATTTTACCAGTTTTAAAACATTTAAGTTTAAGAATTACTATTTATTTTAAAAACTATGCCCCTTGGAATTATGCTAAATTTCTTGACTATGTTACAGATAAACTATTTCTTCAGAGAGTAGGTGGAGGATATAGATTCATTCATAGAATGTTACAAGAATATTTTGCACAAATGTATTCAAAAAGATAAAAAGTAGATAATAAGTACGTAGTAATAATAAAACATTGATTAATCGTGAAAGGTTGAGGTTCTCACGATCCATCTCTATAATATATTGATAAAAGTTTAACCCATAGGTATACTTATCCTATGGGTTCTCTATTTTGCCACAAAGTTCACGACAGGGAATGAAGAATGAAGAATTAAGAATGTAGAACGTTTGACATACTCCCGTCGACGGAGTCGAGGGATTCTAACACCTCACGATGCTAGTTTTCTGCTTCTTCCTGTGCCAACTAGAGTATTGTGACCAATACTCCCCGTCGCTTCCAGTCCACAGACATT
>JBFRWG010000035.1:0-7170 GCA_051439445.1 Crocosphaera sp. | reverse complement strand
CGAAAAGGAACGGGATGCTATTTGGTCAGCGGCTGTTCAAGCTTACCGAAACGGCCATCGATGGCACATGAATATTTTGGAAGAAGATCAAAGTGAAGCACTTAATAAGGATTTCCTAGAAAGAGACGAATGGGAATCTACCATTGAAGCCTTTACCAACGGCATTGACCGCGTGACCATCAAGAAGATATTAACTCAAGGTTTGGATATTCCCATCGGGCAAATTCAACGACGAGAGCAATTAAGAGTTAGTCGCATCTTAAGAAAGCTTGGATGGGAATATTCCCAGAATAAAGAGAATTATGAAGGCATCCGTCAAAAGGTTTGGAAACGAATTGTGACCCTGACGACCCCAACTGATTTAAGTCAGGGTCATTCTCAGGGTCAACGGCTAGAACCTAGTAAGAATGGGCATAGTCCCCATAGTGACCCTGACCCTCCAAATAGTCAGGGTCAACTCAGGGTCACGCCAGAATGTACGTCTGATGCTGGTTTTCAAGATTCTGACCCTGAGTTTTCTAAAAAAGTAACAAACTTTGGAGAGGGTAATGAGCAGTACCACCAAACAAAAACAAACGAACTAAATAAGACAGAAAAGGAGCTTCACCCAGAAGTACAACCAACAGTTCAAACAAACCATACTGTTAGTAGTGATCTAACCCCTCCCCAGAATAAAGAGAAATCTCAGGGTCGTCAGGGTCGCCCCCACCGCAAACCTAGTCATAATGCAGGTTCCGACGTGACCCTGAAAGTGACCCCAACTGACCCCGAACACAAAATTCTTAACTGGGATGACCTGATCCAGAAGATTGATGAACAGATAGAGCGTTTAGGATGGTCCACAGAAAAAGCTCAACAGTACATCATCTCTACCTACGGGAAACGTTCCCGTCAGCTTCTCAGTGATGATCAGTTGATTGAATTTCATGATTATTTGAAAAATCTTGATACTCCTTTCCAGTGTGGAGAACATCTCACCATTCTTAAACCTGAGTATCAAGGAATGAAAGGGGAATTGATCGACATCGTTTATCACAAAGCCTCTGATACTTTCTGGTGTGATGTCCGCCTGGAAAATAATTTGATTATTGAAGGCATTAATTACAACTTTCTACAGAAACGCTAATCAAGAAAACTCACCATTTTATATTTGGCGTGGTCAACTTTAAGGCCACCCACCAATCCTGCTGAGTGATCCAATATTGTGGCCTTGACTGAGGGAAGGATTTCCTAATCTCTCGTTTTGGCCTGCCCTTATGCTACAAAAAGTGACAAAATGTAGTGTTTGTCACCTAATCAACTACATTTTTGTAACACACGAGATAGTACAAATACCCTAGTTGGACAATTTGGGCTAACAAGGTACTTAAGGTGGGGTAAGGGTGGGGTAAGACCCCGTAAGACCCCCTTAACCTTCTGTAAGAACCCCGTGACACCCTCGTGACACCCCTATGACCTCGCAATGAGTTGCATTTATTTCACTTTTAGACAGATCGGCAAAACGCTTTCCTAGACTGCGTTTCAGCGATTTAATATTTTTTTGTGCTTTGAAAAGTTATTGTACTTACTAGCCACCTAATAGCACTTGGCAATCGCAGATTGCGTAAGTGCGCTTTCCTGACGGAAAGGGTATAACGAAGCTCGCTTATCGCTCGCTGTTTATTTTGTTTTCATAATGCTAATCTCTGCATTTATTAAACCATGAAACGGGATCGACCTCAAGGTTAAGGTTAGGTTAAACCGATTCGGACTGAACGAGGCTTGAAAAATTTTTGATGTCGGTGCTGGCCAAAAATGATCATCAGCAATTAAAAATTGTGAACTTATCCCACCATGTAGATCCAATTACTGTGTAGAAGAGGTTAGTGGTGGAGAGCAAAACGATTAACTTATTTATAAAGCAAGGGAAAATTTGCCTGATTTAACTAGGAGATAACTTAAGAGATACATTGTTTAGTGATCAATCCTAGTTCAATCAGTAGCGAATTTTAGGAAATATTGGCTTCCTTGAGATCAGGGTTATGGGATGGAGAGTAATAATAGCCAATATTTCCGACCTTGCTTACAGTTCCATCTGAATGTACCGGTTCACCACTTGCCACTGTACCAACATCGAGAGTAAATTGTAAGCGAATGAGGGAATGTTTATTATTTAATGGTATTTTACACTGCCTTAATTAAAGGATTTTCTTGAATATTCAGTTTAGGTTTAAAATGCTTGATGAAAATCGTCTCTATACTTTTTAAGTAATGAACAGGTAATGAATCTATATATGATATTTTTAAGTTTTCGTAGACATTAAGGTCTTTTTGTCGATGATGACTATACCATCGATTTCTTAGGTTTTTACTCATTCCTATATAGTAGATTTTATCTGTATCAATAACAAAATATATTCCTGAACTTGGAGGTAAATCATTTTTATCCTCTAGAGTTACCGATTCAAATTCAAAAGGATTTAGTTCAGTAATATTTAATAGTTCACCTTCATAAACAAACTTCGTAATAAATTCTCCAAAACCTGTATAACTCAAATCTTCACCCCATTCTTGAGCAAACTTTGTAAAAAGTTCCCATTGTTCTTTCCCGTTCTCACTTAGACTATTTATATATGAACTGTTTTCAGTTTTTTTCTCATAACTTTGATACCAACTTCCTTGATCAAAAGAAGGATCGTACCACAATTTCCATAAATCTTTTATTTGCTTTGATGTGGGCGGTTTTGGAGTTGGATGAAGCCAATCATAAAAATCTAGCCAAACTTCTCTAAAAGTAAAATAAAAATTTGGATCTAAATTGATAGTTTTCTTATCATTTTTTTGAGACTGACTGATTTTGATGGCTTGAGGATATTTTGAATCAATATCTATATCAACTAATTGATCAAGAGCATTATAGTTAGTTTTTATACTTTCGATTTTTAATCTAATAGCTTCGGAACACACTTGTGACCAGTCGAGTTCATATCGTTCCATTTCAAGCTTCAAATCTTGAGCTATATCAATTGTAAATTTATCCATAACTACGATTATAATCACTATAAAGTGAAAAAAGATAGATACAAATAATATTCCCAAAATAACTCAAAACTTAACATTTTATACAATGTTTATTTACTAAACACACCCTCGTTATAGCCGTTTAAATTTCCCAATCCTCAATCGTTAACCCTTCGACACGGCTAAACTCATCCACATTATGGGTTACTAATATTAAATTATTCGCTAAAGCAATAGCAGCAATCTGAAGATCATTTGGGCCAATAGGAGTCCCACGACGGGCTAGATAAGCACGAATATAACCGCAAAGATCGGCTGCTTGACCATCAAAAGGGAGACTAATAAAATCCCCAAAAAACTCCCTCAAATTAGCTAAATTCTTCTGTTGTTTGCCACTTTTATAAGCCCCATAGTAAAGCTCGTACTTGACCACATCACATAAGGCCACATCATCCGGGGATAAACTATCTAAACGCTCCCTAATGGCTAGTGAACGTCCATTAATATAGGCAATACAAGTATTTGTATCTAACAAATAAATCATTCTAACGGTTCTCTTTCTGGTAACTCTCCTTGAGGTTCTCTTACTAAGGGTTCCCCGGACCAACAGCCAAATGTCTTCTCAAAAAATCCATCAGACCAGCTTCTTTTTGAACTCTTATCTACCGGCTGATAAATAACCACCACTTCCATATCCTGGTTAGCCATTTGATTAGGAAGCTGAATCTTTAATAACCCGTCATCACCAATATGGGTTGTTACCTTGATACTTTCCATTGTCAAACCCTCAAATCTTTGTATATAAGGAAAACTTATCTTTTGAGTAGAACTACTCAGGAATCTTAAAGTGAAACCATAAGAAAAGCTAAACTCTCATTTCTAGGATGACCATTTAATGAGGTTTAAAGGCTTCTACGTTATTAAACTTTTCTTTGTTGGCCTACAATACTTTTATGAAAGTAAACCGGTACGGCCGCGCCGAAATCCTCACTCCTCAACAAATATCCTCACTGTTTAATGATGGCTTTGTCAATCCACGCGATCGCGCCCTCTTTGGCATCTGTCTCTACGCAGCAGCCCGCATCAACGAAGCAGTTACCCTCTTCTATGGTGACGTGATCGGCATCAAAGGCGTAAGAGAAAAACTTGTTATCCGCAGCTTTAACACCAAAGGAAAACAAGACACTAGAGAAATTGATATACACCCCCGTTTAACTCAATATTTACAAGAATATAAGGACTCATACCCATCCCTCAATAAATATAACCCCAATCTCTTCCCAGGCCGTCACGGAAGGGGCCACATCCATAAAGCCAGTGCTGACCGCATTCTTAGAGGCATCTGTAAAAAGCTAGAAATAGAAGGAGTCAGCACCCACAGCTTCCGACGCACCGCTTTGACTCAGATGAGTGATGCTGGTGTCCCTCTCAGACACATCCAAGCTATCTCAGGTCATCGGACTTTAGCAGCCCTCGAACGCTATCTAGGGGTCACGGATAAGCAGAAACAACACGCCATCTCTACTTTGGATTTTAACTAATTCCTCTTTTAATTTCTTCTCTAATTCTAATTCTAATTCTAATTTTAATTATGGTGAATTGTGATTACTTACCTCCTTCTGAACTAAAACCTCAAATAATTAAACGAATCAGAGATTATTTGAGGAAAGAATCTGACTATGAACACATTTCTATATCTTATGAGGATTTTTTATTCATAAATATTGATGATATATATGATATAGGATTTGACGAATCAGACCTAAAAAAAGAGTGTGAAGAATATAAAGAACAAATATACGTCGGAGTGATTGTTGACGTTGTAGCAAAGCGTTTTTTAGAAGATGGTGAATATGATAATACCTACCAATTAAAAGAGTTTGGAATATGTGGTTTATCACCTAATTATGAAAAGTGCTTTTTATTTGAAATTGTAGAATTTTATCTTTGTGATGATTCTAAAAGAATACAAAACTGGCTTAATGGAGTAAGTGTAGACTTAACCGAATTAACTCCTTTATATTGGCGTTAAAATACATGACGATGACTTATTTTATAGGTCTTTTAAAAAAGGGGAACTCAATGTGGTTAGAATATGGACTGAATGAGTAGCGAAATTTAATTTCAATCTTAGAAGTCAAAAGAGGGAAAACCTTCATCTACCTCTTTTTTGTCGATTTAATTTAATTTAAAATAAGGATTATTTAGACTATTTAAGCATAATTACATCCCCAAATTATCAAAAGACAGAATCTCGTAAAGAAAGGAAAATAATTCGCTACTTACAAGAAAAAGAAATATTAGAACCTAATTTTTCTCTTATTCTTTTTCCTCTAGGTAAAGCTATTCTCAAACAACTCAATCTACAAGATATATTCTTGCTCTTCAGTTATATATTCTGACCTATATCCAGTCTTTATTAATCTATCTGTTATTACTTCGTATTTCTCGTTAATCATTATCAACATTTTAACAGCATAATATCCATTATTATCTTTACAACTTTCAAAGTAGCTATCATTTTCGTAAGGGCATTCCCATATTTGCTTCCCGTAGTGATCATATTTTTTCTCTAGTTCACATTTATATATATCTTTACAATCACATTGTCCGTATTCACATTTCTCTTTGAAAACTACTTCGTATATATTTCCTTCTACTCCAGAGTGTCTGATGAATTCTCCCTTTTGAATGTATCTTAATCTAATATTATCATAATCAAATTTATTGTCTAACATATTTTGGTTGATCCATGTTCTAGGATTTTTTAGATAATTAATTATTGCTTTCTTAACTGATTCTATTTTCATTTTTCTTCTTATTTTTGTATATTTTTGTATATTTTTGTATTATTATATCATCTACTTTGTATCTTGTCTCTATTTTTCTTCCCCTTTTAATAGTTATTTTAAACTTTCTTCCTAATAGGAATATAATGACGATCATCATAATCCGTTATCTCAAACTTAGACTTAATTCGCCAATAATCTCCTAAAGCACTTTTAGGATAAATAATCTTAAAAGTATAAAATCTTTGAATTACGTCACTACAAGAAACTGAAACAAAATTAGGATCAGTGACAGCTACAAATATTAAAAAACCATCAGAATCAAAAGATTCATCAATAGGTGAACAAGCTTTATAAAGACGAAGTTGATAACCTTTATAATAAGAAGGTAAACCATTTTTATAAACTAAATGATTACAATAAAAGTAATATTTAATAATGGTTTCTTCAGGACCCGCAAAAGGTTCATAAGGATAATTAGCACTAACAACAAACGGCGAAAATGGAGACGAAATAGGCAAAGTAATTTCCATAGTCAAACCTCAAAACTAATAAAACTAATAACTAAATATATGGGGGGATGTCTCCCCCCATACCCCCCAGGTGCAGCCTCTCCACCTCCTTTCACTTGTTCCGCTACGCTCCACTCGTTTCAGTCGGTTCCAGGCTGCTTTATTTTTTCAAACCCTCTCTCTATAAAGGTTTCAGCATCAGTAGTTTACTGGGGTACCTTAAAGTACCTTACTATTTTAAATTAAGTATTACATAAAAATACTAAATCTACACTTAATACTCTAAATTACCTTACTTAAGTTAATTACAGTATTATACTAAGTAGTTAACCTCTGTCAACTCACTAATTACTCATTTAAGTAATATACTACTATTTTTGTAATGTAATAAAATTAATTACTAATTTTATTAAGTACCTTACTTTGTAATTTATACTTTTTATTAGTGCGCTACTTAACTAAAAAGTATTATACTATAATTTATGTAGTAACTTAATTTAAGGTAAATTAGTTAAACTACAGAGGACTTTAAATTACATTATCCTAAATAAGAGAGTAATGGCTACCAACGAATGGTTACAAAATCACGCTAAAGTAACAGCTTATCTAGATTTAAGCCTATATAGCAGTCTAGAAACTTGGATGAAGACTCACAAAATAAAAAAGGTGTCTCAAGCCTTAGTTATTATCCTTGAGCATTACCTTGAGGGGAATATTCCTACTGAAGTGCTACCAGAGACACTCGAAGAAGAAGTCAAAAACTTGAAACTCAAAACTACTGAAAGCGACGACTTATTTGCTCCCGTTGCTGAACAAGAATCTGAGTTTACTGATGAGATAGAGTCCCTAAGAACTGAGATTGACCAACT
>JBFRWG010000034.1:0-25112 GCA_051439445.1 Crocosphaera sp. | reverse complement strand
CAGTGAGGCAAGAAGAGAATCTAGAAGTAGTAAAATTATTAATTAATCAAGGAGCTTCGGTTAATGTGGCTGATGAGGAAGGTAAGAGTCCTTTACATTACGCTGTTAGAACAGAAACAAAAATAGCCAAAGTATTAATTGATAATCAAGCTAATATTAATGCTTTAGATGAGGACAGTAAGACTCCTTTAGTTAGGGCAACAGATGTAGGGAATTTGGAGGGAGTAGAATTATTAATTAAAAAAGGGGCTAATGCTCAAGATAATATGGCTTTAAAATCCGTCTTATCTTCAATCGAAAAAATTCTCAAAAATATTCAAAATGGAGGGGATTTTCATCTTGAATATAAAAGAAAAAGGTATGATCTGGCGACCCTAGTAATAGCAGAAACAAATATAAATCAAGAACAAGCTAGCGAACTTCTGTCAAAGCTGGCAGAAACAAAAAATGCAAAATTGATAGAATTGTTATTGGACAAAGGGGCTGATATTAATATCTTAAATAAATTTAAGAAAGATGAAGAAATCAAACTTATTATTGAAAAAAGAAAAAGAATTTTGAAAGATTAGGAGAATTAGAAATTTGTCCTTGCGAGAATCCGGAGGAATGGGGTAGTGTTAATTAATGGCACGACTTCCAAAATTAACGTATGATCGCGGGACATTAATTCTTCATCCACCTCCAAGGGGCAAAGCTTGGATAGATTTGGCCACGTGGGATGACCGCATAGAGAAGTTTCGTATTCCAGGGATTTATTATCGTCGTTTAGTTGAAACATTTCAGGCACATGAAATAGATTTTGTGGATGAAGCCAAGGGTTTTTTTCCCTTAGATTTAACCCCAAGTTTTGAGAGAGAACCTTATCCCCATCAACAAGAGTCTTTAGGAGCTTGGAAACAAGCCCAAAGACTTGGGGTAGTGGTTTTGCCCACAGCAGCAGGGAAAACTTATTTAGCCCAGTTAGCGATGGTAGCGACCCCTCGAACCACACTAATTGTCGTGCCAACCTTGGACTTAATGCACCAATGGTATGCTCAGATGTTAGCAGCCTTTCCTGACATTGAGGTAGGGTTATTGGGAGGGGGCTCGCGAGATCGCAGTCCCATTCTCATTGCTACCTATAACAGTGCAGCGATTCATGCAGAAGCGTTAGGAAATCGTTACGCAATGCTTGTATTCGATGAATGTCACCACCTACCAACGGACTTTTTTCGAGTGATTGCGGAATATTCCATTGCCCCCTATCGGTTAGGATTGACAGCTACCCCAGAACGGACTGACGGTAATCATCGTGATTTGGATACGTTAATAGGGGAGGTGGTTTACCGCAAAGGAGTAAAAGACCTTGCAGGTGGGACTTTAGCGCAACATAAAGTAGTACAAATAAAAGTAAAATTATCCCCAACGGAACGGCAGCGTTATGATAAAGCCATCGAAATTCGTAATAAGTTTTTACGGGAGTCGAATATTTCTTTAGGGAGTTTAAATGGCTGGCAAATTTTTGTCAAAGCGAGTGCCAGAACTCCTGCTGGTAGAAGAGCAATGTTAGCACATCGTGAAGCCAAAGAAATAGCTGCGGGGACGGATGGCAAACTACGGGTTTTAACCGAATTAATTTGTGAACACCATCAAGACTCCATTTTGATTTTTACTAATGATAATGCGACGGTTTATCAGATTTCACAAGAGTTCTTAATTCCAGCAATTACCCATCAAACCCATGTCAAAGAACGTCATGATATTCTCAGTTGTTTTCGGGAAGGGATTTATAAAAGTTTGGTAACTTCTCATGTATTAAATGAAGGAGTTGATGTGCCTGATGTGAAAGTGGCGATCATTCTTTCAGGTACAAGTTCAGCGAGGGAATATGTCCAACGATTAGGTCGCATCCTTCGCAAAGGGAAGGAACTAAATAAGTTAGCAACTCTTTATGAAATTGTGGCAGAAGATACCAGTGAAGAACGGACGGCTCAACGGAGAAAAGAAACGATTCCCTCGGCAAAAAAACAACAGGAATGAATTATTTGAGACTCCTCAAGTTAAAAGGGATTATTCGATAAAGACATCAAGCGCGCGCTCCCGTCATTCCCTCAGATAATCGCAGTAGTGAGCGCGGCAACAGCAGCAGCGTGGGGAGATATTCAGAGGACATTAAGCCAAAGAAATTCAGGGGTAAAGGTATTGTTTTCTCCAGCAACAGTTCAAGGTTTTGAAGCTCCATCGTCTATCGTCAAGGCCATCGAACGAGTTAACCATGATGGACGAGCAGAAGTAATTATTTTAGCCAGAGGAGGGGGAGCCGTAGAGGATTTATTCTGTTTTAATGATGAAAGGGTAGTCAGAGCGATCGCCTCGATAGAGGAAATGATTGATCAGATAGAATCAGGGGATTTGCCCTTAGAAACAGTTTTAGAAGAGCAAGAGGAAGACTTTTGAGATAAAATACCATCAAAAATGGCGTGGATAGATTTTTCCTCCTTCTCTATTTAGAAGTTTCTTGGTTAACAATGTTGGCTTCGTCTTCAAGGGAATCAAGGACATCCTCAATATACTTCAATCGGGTTTTAACCTTTTTCCAAATATCTGTCTTTTCCCATAGTTTAGCTTGTTTAATTCGTTGACTTAAATTGTCTACTTGGCGAGTAGGAGTAAGGAGTGTTGTTTTTTCTTCTGTTCTTTGGGCTAAAATTTCTTTAACTTTTTGAGCTATTTTTCGTTGACTCCATTGGTGAGCGAGGGCTTCGGATAAAATCTTTTGTCGTTGCTCAGAGTTTTTAAGTTTGGCAATGGTTTTAGCTTTGGTATAAGCTATTTGGCCTTCTCTTAGAGCAGTTAAAAGCTCATCAGGCAAGTTAAGTAAATTTAATCGATTACAAGTAAAAGAATACCAATTTTGTCCAAGCTTATCAAAAATTTCCAAAATTGTTGATTCGACTTCATTACGGATAACGTTATCCGTAACTTTATTTTCTTTCTTATTTTTGAGATAATGAAGAGCAGAAATCGTGTCCGGAACTGGTTGATTAAGAGCGAGAGATAGAAATTGTAAAATTCCCTCAACTTCATCAACAGGATTAAGGTCTTCCCGATGTAAGTTTTCAATTAAAGCTAATCGTTGAGCTTGAGAATCACTTAAGTCTTTAACAATGATGGGAACTTCGGTAAGTTCAGCGTTTTTAGCGCCTCGGTAGCGACGTTCCCCAAAAACTAATTCATAAACTCCGGATTGAGTTGGATGATGGCGCACCACTAAAGGCTGAAGAATGCCATCAACACGAATAGATTCTGTTAATTGCGCCATTTTTTCAGGGTCAAAATAGCGACGGGGTTGTGAGGGAGGAAGTATGATTAACTCAATAGGGATGTAATGGGGTGTAATCTGTTTATCTTCTTCTAACTCCTCCCCAAATAAAGCATTGATTCCTAATGGTTGAAAAGGTTTACTGGTTTTAGACATAGTAAAAAAATAACTTAGTAAATTACAAATTTTTGAGACAGTAATTAGCGATCGCTTTAAGAGGTTTAACAGCAGGATGTCTAGATTGATATAAAGCCAAAGGTAAATGTTCCTCAACCGAATCAGCAAAAGCTGTTGCACGAGGGATGGGGGCAAAAATATGTCCAACTTGTCCCAAATATTCGGTAATAGCTTGTAAGGCTCTAACATCTTGGGAATTACTTTTGGCATATAAAATAGGGACAAATCCAGCCAGTTTTAGTTGTTTATTGGCTCTTGCTTGAACTCTTTTGACAGTTCTCAATAATAATTCTGTTCCCATCCATGCTTTATACTGAGTAGCAATGGGAACAAGAATATGGGTTGCGGCTACTAAACTGATGTAACTTAAGATTCCCAATGATGGAGGACAGTCTATCAAAATAAAATCATAAAGCTCTTGAACTGACTCTAAAGTATCACGCAAACGGAAATCTCGTAAATCAGCACTAACTAATTCGATTTCAGCCCCAGATAAATTAATGTTAGATGGAATTAAATCACATCTCATAGAGTCAAGAGAATGTATCGGGAGAGGTCGATCTAAGAGTAAAGATTCATAAATTGTCTGTTTTAAGTTAAAAGGTTCCAATCCGCAAAATAGTGTTAAAGAGGCTTGAGGATCAATATCCACCAAAGCTACTTTTTGCCCGAAATTTTGGAGGTGGTAACCTAAATTCATGGCTAGAGTGCTTTTTGCCACCCCCCCGGCTTGGTTAAAAATTGCGATGATTTTGCTCATTCAGTTTTTATAGTTTTTGGGTCAGTAAAGTTAAGTGAGAACTCCAATGGTTTTCAATTGGGGATGATTAAAATTAGAAATGACTAGGCCGGCTCGATTATCCAATAAAACATCTTCGTTATGAGTGGTGGTAATACCAACAATGAATATGTCCGCAGCAACAGCCGAGCGTATCCGACTGGGAGAATCTTCAAAAACAATAGCAGAATCTGGAGCAATATTGAGGTGACGTAAAGCTTCTTGATAGGGGTCCAATGAAGTTCCTCAAACTTGCCAGCCCTTATCAGTTATACCTTTGAGCCGATAATTTTTTGGTGGAGGATGCCACGAGCGGGGCTTGTCACACAAGTAATCTAGTATTACAAAGAAAGTCAACACCGCTCGTGGCAAGGGCTGGCAAGTTTGAGTAGGTTTTGCCTCGGGGAAAACGATTCAAATATCAGAGCTTCAAGCATGGGAAAAAAATACTTGTTCTTGCATAAAACAAATTTGAGACTAGGTGAAAAAACTTAAGGTTTACTTAAGAATTGAAAGAAGAGAAGAAATAAATTAAGAAAAAAGTAATGTAAAGATTTGTAAAAAGTGGAAACGAAAGTTAGAAGGATGCAAAGAAAAGAAAATCCAAATGTGGACAAAGATGGAAAGAAAAAAGGGAAGGAGGTAACGAATGTTACCAAAGGGAAAAAGAGTTAGGTTGCCAAATTAAGAGGAAGGGATATAAGATTTCAAGTAATGAATTGAGAGGAATAGTAACAAGAAAAACCAGAGAAAAATCAGCAATGGATAAGAAGAAGAATAGAGAGTGAGGATGCTAAAATATAGTTTACTCACCGAAAGTGAACTAATTGAGATGACTCAAATAGTGACAAAAAAGATGATAGATAGAGAAGGGAAATCTGAAAAGCAAATTACTCAAAAAAGGGAAAGAGCTTTCAGAGAATTACTGAAGAAATACTACGGTTTAATAACCAAGCTAGTAAATATCTATGGTCAGAAAAATCAAAGAAGTCATCAAAAGGACTTCATTCAAGAAGCAATTATAGCTTTTTATGAAGCGATAACCAAGTTCGATAAGTCAAGAAAGGTAAAATTAAGCACCTGGATTGTCTATGGAATAAGGACAAAATTAAAAGCCAGAAGTCAACAGATAAAAAAACAGGAAAAAACGATTAAGCAAGTGAGGATAAATCAAGAACAACTCTTAATAATAAAAGAAGAAAGTTCAAGAAAAATCCAACTAAAGCAAGTGTTAGACTTGTTATGTCAGTTGAAGAAAAAACAGCAGGAAGTAGTGACTCTACAACTAAAAGGGGGTTCATGGGCAGCAATAGCGAAAACCCTAAAATCAACCCCTGATGCTGTGAGAATGGTATGGAAGAGAGCCGTAAAAAGGTTACGGAAACTTTTAAACAATGGACAATTGACAATTAATTCTTTTGAAAACTTAGAAAAAGTGAGGAGATTATGTACAGGCAAATGATTAACCCCCGAAAGACAAAGTTAACGTGGTTTGATAAAAAATGGGGGAACTTAGTGCCAAAATGGGGAAAACAGTTATTACCAAAATGGTATATATCAGTAGGATTAATTACTCTAATGGCGTTCTTAAGTGAATCGCAGACATACATTCAATTAGTGGGATTATTCTGGGGATCATTAAGCTTTGCCTTGATCTTCCGAGAACTAAGGAAATATATGGGAAATCAAGGATGGTTAATCACGGTTTATCACCTGATCTTAGGGATGTTAGTAGCCAAACCAGTGATGGCGCAAGCAACGGGGACAACAGGAGCTTGTAGTAATTCAGGATTGTTTGGAGAAGTAACTAACTTTATTAGCACTTTATTCTCAACGATAAGTTTTGGAGGAACCTCGACGACGACCTTATCAACCTTATTGTGTCAGGTAGTGGGATTTTTGGCCTTAGCATTAGTTCTAGGATTTGTGGGGTCGCTCGGATACGTGGCCTATCAAGTAGGATTCCAAAGACAACCGATTTCAACCTGTTTAGAACCGTTAATGGGATTTCTAATTTTTGCAGGAGGTTCGTCGGTAATTATCAGCGTAATCGTTTAATTAATTGACACTCTTATAATTGACAAATGAAAGAAAGAGACTTAGCAGATGGACAAGTGAATCAAATGATAGGGACGGCCTTAGGCATAGGATTTATTGCGCCGAAGCAGTTTCTTTGGTGTGGGATGATTTTCTTAGTTTGCGTTCCGTTCATTATGAAAAACCCGTTACAAGGATTATTAATCTTTGCGGGAATGTATGGAATATTTTGGATAATAACAGGAAATGATCCATACGAATTTTTTGAAAGGTTTAGTAAACCGAAAAAATATGTAGCAGAAGAACCTTTATTGAAGTTAAACGCAGCCTCAATGCCCATACCGGAAAAAGGACAACGCTCTTCCCTGTCCTTAAAAGTAAAAGGGAAACAGAGAACCTATCATTACATAGAAAGGAAATTCTTACTTCAAACCCTAGGAGAAATCAAACTAGAGAATAGAGAAGTAGGATTTTATCTCAATAGAAGAGGGTCCCAATTAATGTTTATATTTGGGTGGGAAGTAGAAGGACATGACCCGTCAATGACAGAAAATCAAGCATTCACGATTGTCTCAGCTTGTAATGATGCCCTGAATCAATTACCAGGAGATATTGATCTTAAATGTTATCAAGAGATTAGTCGTTCAAGTGAAGAGTACCTAAAAAACCAAGCCCAATTGTTGATAGTCAAAAAACAAGATCCGTTGAGTGCAGCCTTGATAAAATCACGAGGAAAACGGGGAAAAGAATTAGCCTATCAAGGAAGACTGCTCAAGAATAAAATCACAATTTATGCGAAATATAGAGTAGAATTAGGAGGAGATTATGCCATAAAACAAACATGGTTAGATGAAGTGCTCTCGAAAACGGAACCCTTAATTAATTTAGTTCAAGGGAAAGGAATAGAAGAAAAAAAATCTTGGGAAAAAGTCATCAATTACGCGTACCATTACGCTTACTTAAAAGTAAATTCCCTCCTGCAAGCAAATAGGGGACTAGGGATGAAAGTAAGAACCCTAACGGTAGAGAACTTATGGGAGCGAGATTATCGTAAATTACATACAGGACCAATTCCCCCCATCCCCCAATACATTATCTATGACGAGTGGGGATTAACTTCTCCGATGATCAATAATTGGGGAACCCACCAACTAGGAACCCTGTTTAGAGCAGAAAAAGGATACCCCATTATCCCCCAATTCCATAACCATTATGTTTACTATCCTCATCAAGACAAATATGCAGCATTAGTCAGGATAGGACAAATACGCTCGTTTCCCAAAGATAAAGCCGGTGTGGCCCGAGGATATCTAAAATTCTTGTGGAACATCTTAGCAGGGGCCAATGATTCCCTTTATGACAGCCGTGTGGTCAGTGAACTAACCTGCGATCGTTCAGGGTTTGAGAGAATGCAACTAGAGCGAATCATATCGAACTCGATGAAAAGGGAGGCGATCGCCATCAAGAAAAGCACAGCGGATGTGGTGGCAATGAAGCGTAGGGAAGAAGGGATAGAAGCTCGGAGTTTACTAGAAGAGCAGAACGTACCCTATTGGTGCAGTTTAGGGATCTGGCTGTATCGCGATAGCCTCGAACAACTGAACCAAGATACCAATGAT
Source organism: Crocosphaera sp. (assembly GCA_051439445.1). Lineage (GTDB taxonomy): Bacteria > Cyanobacteriota > Cyanobacteriia > Cyanobacteriales > Microcystaceae > Crocosphaera. The sequence continues at coordinate 17,200 of JBFRWG010000034.1, read as the reverse complement.
TTAATGCAAAAAATCCCGACGGCCTCGACCGAACGAGTGTGGTACAAAATAGAAGATTATTGGTTTCAATCATGGCCATTTGAGTGGGAAGCGTTTTTAAGCAAACCGAATCATAAAAGGCAGAAATATATAGGATTTCAAGCCTTACCATCACTGCCCTTAATCAAAATTCGACCGGTGAATAAAAAAGGGATGCTATTAGTAAGTAGGGAATTAAATAGTCCGATTTATCTAGATATAGCCAATCAAAAAAATCACACGATTATTTCAGCCAAAACAGGAGCGGGAAAATCCAACTTAATGTTTGAGATGATCTTGGAGTATACGGTGAATGACCACTTAGCGGTAGTGTTTGATTTCCCAAGGCCAGGAGGAACATCAGGATATCAAATCTTTGTGTCGATTCTGGAAAAATTGGGGGTAAAAGCAGCTTACTACAATGTTCGTTCGAGTGTGATGAACGTAATCGAATTTGGGGATTTTCGACATTTATCGCCCTGTGATAGGGAAAGGCGATGGAAACAGACCTTTACCAATCATGTGCGATTGTTGCAAACAATCGTCATGGGGACAACGGAGAATAGAGATCGCGAAATCCTAGTCAAAAGCCTTCTAAGCGAATGTTATGCCGACTTTCAAGAAGAGCCAGAGATTCAACAGCGATACAGCTTTGCTATCGCCTCTGGATTTGGCAGTGAAGCCTATTCAAGAATGCCAATTTTAGAGGATTTTGTGAACTATGCTGAACAATGGTTTTCAAAGTATCAGTCCAAAAAAGAAGAGGAAAAAACCACATCAACCCTGGTCAAAGATACCATCGGACTGATTTTAACCCAACTAAGAGGGGTTCTCAGAACCGATTTAGGATCTTCGATTAATGGAGTGTCGTCATTTGATACAAACGTATCGTTATTAGTGATTGGGCTGACGGATGTGGGAGATAACCTAGATTCTTTAATCTATGCCATGTCGGGATTAAACGTGCTGTTTAGACAATCATTATCGGTAGAAAGATCACTGTTTGCCATAGACGAAGGGACAATTTTGTACAAATTTCCCTTTTTTGCGAGACAAGTAGGAATTATCCCAGTACACGGAAGAAAATGGGGATGTAACTTTCTTTTAGCGGCCCAAGAAATCGAAACGGTCAAAACGTCGTGTACGGGTCCTGAAACGTTCAAAAATGCCGACAATATTTTTACTGGACATATCAAAGAAGCGGCCATACCCGAATTACTAGAGTTGGATTTTAGAGAGGAGATTCTCAAACCCTATGTTAGTGAAGCGTTTAAACCCAATGCGGAACTGCTGCAAAGTTATTGGTATTTAAAACGAGGAGATCAGCATCTAGAAGTGGTTCATCCGGCCAGTGAACTACTGCTGGCGTTAGGAGCGACCGACCCAGATGAAGATGCAGCCAGAAGTCGGGTCATGGCAAGTTATCCCGACGATGAAATAACAGGGTTGAAGCACTTCGCTTCCCTTTATGCTCAGGCCAAACGAAAGGGTTTGGCAATGGAATCAATTTTAGCCCACAAGACAAACAATGAAGAAAAGACACACTGAAAACAAAAGAAATAGACTCTCGCAATGGTCAATTACTAAAGCGTTATTAATTTCAAGTTTAATCATAAATCCTTCAGAGGTAGGGGCCCAGTCCGAAAGGAGTAATTTAAACGCGAATGAAGTGCCTGTGGTTTACCAACAAACAAGAGAAATTTATGAAAATATTAATGAGGGGGATTTTGTCGAGGCCATCAGGGAATTTTTAGGGTTACTCGGATTATTAAATCCCGTACTCACCGCAGCCGTGGTGGGAACAAGAGGCACCCAAGAGCCTTACGAAAGTCCAGAAACCCCATCTTTAGTGTACGAAACCCAACGCTATCGAGATAATGTTCGGGCCATCGAACCGCAGAAAATTTCTCAAGGGGTGTTTGGTCCAGGACAAATTCTACGAACGTTTCAAGCCCAACAACTAGATGATGCTCAAGATGCAGCCGTTACAGGCTATCAGGGAACATTTGACGCTTATCGCACCAGTGCCACTAAAGCCTTCAACAGTTCAGTATCAGCATCAAATGTGGAAACTTTAGCCAACGCGGCCGTTGATGCCACCGCTTCCCAAGATGTGTTGAAAGCGATCGCTGCCCAGAATAAAGATTTGTCGAATATAGGAGCGAACAGTTCTCAACAATTATCCGAATTAACCAAAACGAATTATTTTCAAGCATCGCAGTTATTATCAGCCAATAGTCAACTGAGTGCTTTGAACGATAAAACTCAATCAATGGAAGTATTGAGTGCATCCGAGAATTATTTATCGGCTCAAATTAAGTCGTCGGTTAACCAGGGGAACTATTACTCACATAGGAAAGATGCAGCCGGACAAGATGCAGCCCGTCAATCAAGTACGGTTGTGTTTATTCCGGGTCTAAATTTTTAATCAATTAGTGTTAAGAAAAAAGTGAGGAGCTATGCTATCAGTTTTCTTCAAAGCAAAGAATCAAAAGTATATATTATTAGCCATTGTGGTGAGTTTATTATTAATTGCTATGCCAGTCATAGCGCAAGTGAATCTACAAACAACAATGACGAGAATGCAGGAACAGCAACAATGGTGGGATGATTTATGGCAACAAACCTTTGACCCAAATGACATCAGTAATAATATTTCCTTATACACTTTTACGACAGTAGTGAGGACGATTTTGGGCATTAGTGTTCTTTTTTGGTTGTATAAATACGGACAAAAAATGATGGGAGCAAATGGGTATGCAGGACAAATAATGACAACAGCAGAAATGCTATTGCCCGCACTATTAGTCATCTTATTTTTAAGTAATCAAGCAGATTACTCAAGGTTATTGGCCTATGGGATGAGAGATATTATTAATAGTTGGTCGAATGGAGTAATGTCGCAACAACTACAAGGAGAAAGAATAAGGACGGCTCTCAACGATCAATTATTATTACAAGAGGCGAAAAATGAGATAACAAAGCAAGGGCAAAAATGTATGCAAATGCCTCAACCAGCAGTAGCCATTCCCTCTCCTACTCGTCCAAGAGATGAAACGCAACTAGAACAATTAACCATTGAACAATTACAAGTTTATGATTTTCTAGAATGTATCGAAAAGCTAGGAGAGTTAGCAGATCAAAGACGACGTGATTCTTTAACTACTTGGTGCGGACAGAATAATAGAACTTGTGCAGCTTTCACCCGATACTTAAATAATATTGGGAAGTCCATTACCAAAGCGCACCAGATTGAAGTAGAGCGAAGGGTAACAACTAATAGTATTGAGGGAATATTTGAATCGGCGGTAGAGACACTAAGTCCTTTTGAACAAGGGAATATATTTGAAATCATTGGAATGTCTGTGGTATCAGCAGGATATCAAAAAATTCTCAATTTCATCCAATGGATGTGGATGGGATTTTTAGAATTAGCCCTTTGGTTAAATGCACTATTTGCTCCCATTTTTATAGCAGCATCGATTATTCCAGGACAACAAAACTTATTCGTTACTTGGATGATCACTTATTTAACCACTGGATTAGGGAAAGTGGCTTATGTGATCGTCATTGGGATCGTAGCAGTCCAATTATCACAAACGTCATTACTGGCAGAGGATTTAAGATTCCCTCTAGCATTAGGACTGTTTGCTCCAGGGGTGTCATTAGCGGTAGTCATGGGTGGAGGGTTGGCCGCGGCTTCTTCTTTTAGAAGTCAATCAGTAGGATTAGCGACTACAGCAGCAACAGTGGCCGCCGGAGTTGTGAGCAGTATCGGGTTTTCTCTGATTCGTTATTCGGATAAACGACGGTAACAATTGATAATTGACAATTGACAATTACGTACTTAAGACAAACATTTATTAATTATGAAAACACAAAAAAGAACCATTGGACAAAAAATTCCCGCTCCTTCAAAAGATTCTTTATATCCAGAAAAATCTTCAGTTCAATTATTAGCTAAACGGGATAGATTTCGATATTTACCGTTAGGGGTTATCTCATTATTACTGATGAATTTACTGGCGACTTTTCAAAATAGTCGAACGGTTAAGATGTCGGCAATTAATCAGCCCTATATTTATGTTCAACAACCAGACGGAACGGTGATTAAAGCTCATTCTGTCGGGTCAAAAGAACGGACGGAAGCTACCATTACTAAATTTGCCGAAGATTGGTTAAAGTTAGCTTTTACCTGGAAAAATACAGGTAAAAAAAAGGAAGATGCTTTTGTGAATGAAAGAAATGTGAATTTTCCTCAACCTTTCCATCAGGCTTCTTTAGCTATAGAACCAGGGTATCGAGAAGCTTATATGGATCTGGTGGCGAAAAAATATGACGATAAGTTTTCCTTTAATCGTTATGTTTCTGGTCAAAACCAATCTTACGTGAGGGTCTACGAAAAACCTTCGGTTAAGCAAGTATCTGAAGGGGTTTGGGATGTAGCCATTGTAGCTACTCGCGTCCACGGAAATTCTAATTCTATTATTGCTCAAGAAATTTTCAATCATGTGATTAGAGTCAGAGCGGTTAAACCCACAACAGAACCGTGGGGGTCTCCAGAAACCCCTCTGTCCAAGTATCTGAATCAAATGCAACTCCAAGGATTACAAATTATCGAAATTAATGAATTTTAAGAGGAGAAAAAAAGATGATGATTGAGTCAATTTCAATAGAAGAAGCTGAACAAATGTTATTTGAAGATGAACCCTCACAAGTCTCCTCTCCAGAGGAGAGATTACTGACAAAGATGGTGACTCTCAAGACAGATGAATTAGAAACCATTCCTTACTATAAAAAACCGTTAGTGCAAATCATAGCGGTGGCGGCCATTGGGGTTCCCATACTGTGGGGCATTATTAATGCTTTTACTGGTAGTCCGCCGCCCGATAAAAAAACAGAAGAATCAAAACAAACCAAACAGGAAGAGTTATATAGACAATCACTAGAAGAAGAAAGACGAAAAAATCAAGCTTTAGCTCTAAAAAATGCCCTATCTAAGCAAGAGTTAGAGGTAATTCCTGTTAAACAAGTTTCCTCCTCCTCACCTAAACCGAAGTCTAAACCTGTACCTGTACCTGTACCCCCACAGCCAAAACCTGTTGAAGTTAGACAAGCACCGACCTTACCAGTGGCAAGGACTCCCCGTGTGGTCAAACCCAGACCTCAACCCAAACCACAGGTCATGGTGAAAAAAGAACCACCTCCTGACCCGATGGAGACGTGGCTGGCACAAGCCAATAGTGGTCATTATTTAGCCCCATTAGGGGACACCACTTATGTTTCCTATTCTGCACAAGAAAGAGAAAATTCATCAATAGAGGGAAGTATTCCGACGGCGGTTAAGCTGGATGGTTCCCCTTCGCTCACTATCAACAATGAGGGGAGTCGAGATGTTGCTCAAAATACTCCAAGTCCTTATCAGCCGAGAAAAGAGGTGGTTGCTCAAAACTATCATCATGCAAATGCAACTTTAGATATTGGGTCAGTGGGCACAGCCGAATTAAAGAATGGTATTGCTTGGACTATTGAAGGACCGGCTCCTAATCGAAAATACCTCCTCACCTTAAACGAACCTTTTCTCAATACCCAAGGAGAAGAAATCTTACCATCAGGCACTCGTGTTATCGCAGAGATTACCAATGCTTCGGGTGCAGGTGTGTTTTTCATGGATGTAACTCGCATTTTAAGCGAAGACGGCTCTTATCCCATACCCCCTGGAGCGATGCAAATTATTTCTCATGATGGTTCTCCCCTTAAAGCCGAGTCTCAGAAATTGGAAGATAACCGATTTTGGCAAGATTTTTCAGCCGCCGTTGCGCCAGGGGTTGAACGGGCTATGGGGGAGATCGCTAATTCTACAGAAAGCTTAGTCGTACAAGGATCTCGTTCGGTTATTACTTCGAGTAATGGTAGTAGTAATCCCCTCGCTGCTGGTGTGAGTGGAGTAGCCAATGGTGTGTCTCAAGTCCTAGGCGATCGCATGAGGGCTCAAAATCAAGTCCAATCGGTGCCTTATTTTTGGTTCCCTAGCGGAGCCACCGTTCAAATTGTCGTTTACTCTGATCTTGCTTTCTAGTTTATCTTATCTTATTTACTGTGAGGATTGTGCCATGTTATTAACTTATCTTTATCGTTTCTTATTGACGACAACCATTACCCTTATAGCAATGCCGGCAATAGCCAATGATCTTGTTAAAGTCGATTCCAACTTTGCTATCAACCGAACCTTGTACGTCAAGGTTACGCCAATGGGGTTAGTGGTGAATTTTAACAAGGCGATCGCTTCAGTGAATTTATCCCATAAGCGAAATTTCGTGTTTAGTGGCATGGATGGGATGCTCTGTCAGTCAACGGCTAGGTGTCCTCAAGATGCTTCACCACCGACAAAGTTGTTATTGAAGAGGATAAAACCGATTAACTTTAAGCATGAAACAGCGACTCCTAACGGAAAGGCAATGTTATTTGTCACCACTAGAGATGGACAAGTTTATCGCTTAGAACTAGAACCTAGTCAAGGGACTCCCCCCTATACCCAAGTTGAGTACACCCGTTAGTTATTAATCCTTAATTGAAAGAACTTGACGAATTATGAATGCGGCTGATCTTCTAAAAGAGATCGTGGTTCGGGTTTTCCTGTGCTTTTTAATAGGGTTATGGTTTTTTTTGACCCCAGAGATGGCTATGGCGCAAGTCATAGGGGGACAAAATGCAGCCAATTTTAGCCCATCTTATCAAACCCCAACTCAGGTCAATGGTTCGACTTCACTGAGCATTGACAAAACGATTCCATCCCCTAGTTTTAGTGAACTGGCGCAGAGTAAGAAAGCCGGCTCATTCGTTGTGCCAACAGGGTATCAAAAAAAGGTAACGTCTGAACTCGGTTATGACCCATCAAGAGCATGGCCGGCCGGTGCCACTCCTGATTATATTATTAAGTTAGGAGATTTATTAGATAATCCATATCTGCATAATATTGGTCAATTATCATTAAGAGAAATTGGTCAATTATCGGGGATTGAGTTAGAGAAAGTTCCTTTAAATGAAATTTCAATTATTCGAGAATTGTCTATAGGGGATCTCTATGAGCTTTATCCCCAGTTAAAAGAACTTAGCTTAAAAGAAATCCCTTTTTTCAAAGATACCTTAACGGGATTAGTTAATAATCCTCATCCTGTCAAGCTTGATAGTTCAAGTCAATATCTTATTAAGGAATTAGCCCAAAATCCAGCGTTACAAAATAGTTCTTTAAAAGAGTTAACGGTAGGAAACTGGGAAGGAATCCTCAATAAAAATAGACAAGACCAAGTCAAAGAAATTGCTCAACGGCTTCCGAATAGTTGGATTGAATTACCCCTTAATCAAGCTTTCCCTATTAAGAATAATCAACTAGGCAATTGGGAGAGGATTGCTGAATCCGCTTGGGCATCAGGAATTAATTTAACAGGAGAAGAACTCTTAAATCAGTTTCCTCTCTTTCAAGAAATCCCATTAGGCGTTCTTCCCATTAACAATTTAAGTATAGCTTCTTTACCCGGACTAGCTGATAAACCTTTAGAGAAAATTCCGAATGCTGCTAACAAAATTCTCAAGAAAATCCCAGGATTAGACAAGATTCCTATCAATGAATTTCCTCTAGAATTTGGCTTAAAATTATTAACCAGTGACACTTTTGCGTCGTTAGATATCGCTTATTCCGGAAAAACAGAAACCCCCGTCACCAGAGTGGTAACCGGTGGCACTAAAGACCAAAAATTTAAACCCTCACCCTGTAAAGAAAAGCGATGTCCTCATTTTGAACTGGATGATGTCATCGGTTCTGGTACAGCAAGTCCTCTTAGTGGTAAAAGTTGGGTCGAAGGGAAAGCTCAATTAGTGGAAGGGGGCAAAGGATTCTTGAGATCGCTGGGGGATGGCAAGGAACCCACAGGGATACCAGTGTGGGGAACAGATGCTCACGTCAAATTAAGTCTCGAAGATATAACCGAAGGAGGGAATGGCCAACCAGCTAAGGCCAGGGTATGGGCGAATTTTCAGTTTTGTATTGACACCTTTTTCAGTGGAGAACAATGTAGTCCCCATTTCATATCGGTGGCCACACCGTGGGAAGTCCAAGAAGGGGGACTGGTGGTTATTGCCTCAACCGGAGAACTACCAGATTTTATTGCTTCTGAACGCTCCGGTGTACAGCAGCAATACGAAACGCAGTACGGCCAGGGTGAAGAAAATGGGGAATATGGCACAGAGGTGGTTGGTGATGGTTGCACCGATAAAGTTATTGCAGCCGTTCCCAGTCAGATTCGAGGGGCTGCACTAAAATCGGTGCCTTTAATCCTAGCTGAAGCTCAAAAACAAGGTCTATCAGCGAATCAGACAGCCTACGTCCTAGCTACCGTACAAACCGAGTCCCAAATGGGATTGTATATGTACGAGATCAGCAAAGGAGGAGGAAAACATGGAATTCATTATGGGAGAGGTTATGTGCAAATCACACACGATTATAACTATCGATATTGGTCTCAACGATTAGGAATTGATTTAATTGGGAATCCTGATTTAGCTGCATCTCCCTCTGTGGCTGTCAAAATCCTTATCGGTGGGATGAAAGATGGAACTTTTACGGGGATGAGTCCCAATGGGACTTATCTTCCAGGAGCAGCGAGGAAATTAAGTGACTATATCAATTCCTCTAAAACTGACTATGTTGGGGCCCGTCGTATTGTCAATGGTCAAGACAAAGCTCTTGCGATAGCAAGAGATGCTAAACGGTATCAACAAGCTCTCAGTGGCTGTAGTAGCGGTGGTATAGGAACAGAAGGGAGTGGGAAATGTAGTGGAAAGTTGGTTCAACCCACCAAAGGAACTTTAACCTCTGCTTACGGCTGGCGTAGGGGAAGAATGCACAATGGTATTGATGTGGCTAATGCTATAGGAACCCCAATGGTGGCTATTGATGGGGGAACTATCGAGAAAATTTACAATGGTTGCGCTACCGTTGGCTATTACGGTTCTCGTTGTGGAACTTCAGGATTTCAAGGGTATGGGAATATTGTCCTTCTTAAACTTTGTAATGGCTTCCAAGTGCTTTATGCTCACGCCCAAAAAGGAAGTATTCGTTTTAAACCAGGGCAAAAAGTAGATAAAGGACAAGTTTTAGCTAATATGGGCAGTTCTGGCAGTTCCACTGGTTCTCATATTCATTTTGAAATCAGAACCAATAATGGTACCACACCGGAAAATCCTTTGAAATATATTCCGGGATATTAATTAAGGAGTCAAATCATGAAAATCAAATTTCCAAAATGGATACGTTTTAGTTGTTTACTCTGTTTAAGCAGTCTCGTCATTATTCTTAATAATCATTATGCTCTAAAGGCTAATGAATCAAACAGTGAGGTGGAATCTTGTTTACCTTCAGTGGATAATCAGCACGTTTTTGAACGTCAGCTTCTTGGAGTGGTGAATTATGAAGACCGTCAATATTATCTATTTTCATTGGTGGTTAATCAAGGGGTCGCTTTTTTTGACGATTGGAACTATAAAAAAGATAGTTATACTATTGTTTCTTTAGGACGTTTTGGTTGTGCGATTCACATGGCAACGGGTCAATATCACCAAAGCAGTTTGGAGAAATATGTTCCTCAATATGTGGCTAGACAATTGGCTTTAATTAAACTTAAATATGAGCTCAATCAAGCAGGAAGTCTCACTAATTTTCTCCAACCTCCAGATGTTTTAGAGGAGCATGGTAGTCCCTGGATTTTATTTCCTGAAGATGTTTGGGCTTGGCAACAATTAGGTATCTCTTTACCTGATAATCATCGTGTTATTAGAGATGTATCGGAGCTTGGTCTTTAATAATTGACAGTTGACAATTGACAATTGACAATGATTGGATTTCAGCAAATTGACTAATTCAATCAATACTTTTATCAGAGGAGTGAACCGTTACGTGAAAAACCTGACTAAATTAATTATTTTGATTTATTTGTTCTTATATTTAGGAGCGATGGCTCCCTATCCGGGCATCGCTTCACCCCAATTTATGCTAGAGTTTGAATCAGTGGTGAAAGAACTAAGAAATCAAACGGAAGTCCCTGTTATTTTACCCACCTTGGTGTTTTATCCGATTCAAGATTATTCGGGTAATCCTCAATCTCCCACTTCTAATTATGAAAAAATTACATTAGGTAATAAGTCCCCTGAATTTTTTACTTCTTTAAGTGAAGAACCATCGGCAACACGGTATCAAATTAGCTTGGATGTTACGGCGGATTGTCGAGGGGCGGGGGCTTGTGATTTTGGGTATTTAGTAGGAGAAAAAATCTCATCATCAGCTTCTAAAATTCCTAAAATTTTTTCAGAAACGCAACAACAATGGCGTAATAATCTTCCTCCTATTAGATCCTCAGAAACTCCGGCACTCGTTCAGTTAGCTCAAGGCATTACAGGCTATTTTATTCCTTATACTTGTGCCGCTAAATGTAGTACCTCTCAAATGCTCTGGGATCTTAATGGTTATCGCTACACCATTGCCATTGAACAAGCTTCTTTTGCTGTCCTAATTGAAATGGCTAACTCCGCTATCGTCAATGGACAATTGACAATTGTTGGAAAAATAGTAGGTTTTTCTTTTCCTCATAATACTTTTTAAACTTTCTGTAATTTGAATAAGATAATGAAACAGAAAATTATTGCTACCACTTCAACAGACTCATATCAACAATCGAATCAGTTATTTGATTCGTTAATTGAACCTTTATCAAGTCCTGGGTTTATCGGAGGATTAGGTTTATTTATCTTATTACTCATCTTGTCAACCTTTACTCAAAAAAAGCCAGAATTAGCTGATGGACGGTTTGCTAATCCCTCTGAGATAAAGAAGGCAAGACGCAAAGGACTTAGACAAATAGCAATGGGCAAACATAATAAGGTGGCCACCCACTTAGATGAGATTGTTTTACCCGATCTACAACCAGCGATCGCTATCGTGGGACGGTCAAGGGCGGGGAAAACGCGTTCGATGATCGACCCTGGTATCAAATCAGGGATAGACCAAGGTTGGACAATGGCGGTGTTTGATGTCAAAGGTAATTTGATGAAAAAACATCTTCCTTATGCCCATCGTAAAGGATACGACTGCTATGTGTTTGCCCCAGGATTTCCTTATTCTGATGGGTTGAATATTTTAGATTTCATGGCTAGTTCGGCGGATGCCAAGAAAGGCCATGAAATTGCTAACGTCCTCAACTTGAACTTCCAGGAACCCGGTAGTAAACCCGATAGTTTCTTTAGTCCCCAAGGGGTTGCCTTATTAAAGACGGTGTTTATGTTGGCCTTAGAATGCCCCTTCCCAGATTTGCTATCAGCTTGGAAAATCTTATCCTTAGAAAACTTAGCCGGTCGTTTAGCTGCGGCCCATCAATCAAAAGTCTTCTCAGGGGAATTATCTAGTTGGATAGGAGAAGCAGCCGTGGCCTTACGGTCAGTTAGTAAAGCTGATGAGACGGCGGTGGGTATTGTAGGAACGGCGGTTACCCATTTCCAAACCTTGGTAGACCGTTCCATTATCCCCTGTCTTCTTAAAAGTAGCATTCCCCTAGACCTCAAAGGGAAACAGATTGTCTTTTTCCAGATTGATGAACAGAGTGAAGCGGCCACCTCTCCCCTAGTGGCCACTGCCATTCATATGTTAGTTAAGCGCAATCTCAACGCCTCGGTTAAGCGTAAAGAAACCTTTGGCTTATATCTTGATGAGTTCACCTCTATTCGATTACCTGATATTGAGTCCTGGATTAACCGTTTTGCTGAGTATGGTTTTTCAGCTTGGTTAGGGTATCAATCTGATTCTCAGTTAAGACTGCGTTATAGTCGCGAATACGCTGAATCGATCCTCAGTAGTTGTGGAACCAAAGCTATCTTTAACACCGGACATCCAGAAACCGCAGCTAAATTTTCTACTGCTTTGGGGACTAAAGATGTTTGGTATAAAAATGAATCCCGTTCTTATGGGAAAAACACCTCTAGAAGTGTCACTGACCAAATGCAGAAAATCCCTCTGCTTACCGGACCTGCTATTAATCGCTTTGAACAAGGAGAATGTGTCATCCTCAACCCTGGTTTCGATTATCGTCCTTATCGTCTCAAAGTTCCTATTAAGAAACAAAATGATCAATTATGGTCAAAATGTGAACAGCAATGGGACTCTCAAATTAAATCTATTCTTACTAAACAAGCAGAATTACGCTTAGATTTACCCGGTCCTCTTGAACCTGACACCGCAGAAGAAAACTTGAATAATTTTCTGGCGGTTCAGTTAAGCGATCGCCAACTTTTAGCCGAAGCTATGTTACCCACTGCTGAAGAATTAGAAGCTTTAGCCCAATATCAATTATCAATTGATAATTGACAATTGACAATTGATAATTAATTGAGTTAGAAATTATGAGTTTGAAAAGAAAAAGACGTAAAACAATTGAGCAAGGAAAACGGTTTCATTTAACGAGAAGACTAGAAAAACTTAAGACTCATAAAGAGCATTATCTGAATTTGCTCAAAGCAAATTTACTTCCTGATCAATCTCGAAAATTGGTTAATTATCAATTACAAAAACTTCTTAAACAAATCACTATTTTAGAAAGGAGAATCTGAGAAAATTGTGAGACAAAGTCGACTCAAAAATTTAGTTTTTCTAGTAAAAATAAGCATATTTGTGTTAACATTGATTCAGAATTAATGGTTGACTAAAAAATATAAAAGAGTTGTCAATGTACAAATTAAAGGCCAATGTCTAATTACGAAAATGATCAAGAAAAAATAGTTAATGCTGTAGGACAAACAGTTCAAGCAGCAGTTACCACAGGAGTTAATTGGTGGCTCAGTCGTCCTAAGTCCGTCCAAATTAAAATTAAAACAGCATCTCAAGAAATGGAGGAAATTCGTCAATCTTTAAAACAAGGAAAATCTCCCTCATCCATTCTAAAAACTTTAGAAAAAGGAGCAACGGCTAAAAGAGCCTTGAAAAGTGGTGGCAACCCCAAGAAAACAGCTAACTTGCTTTTGAAAAAAGGACAGATAGATTTATCGGTTAATTTGCTTAATCATCGAAATAAAAATCTCAAACAAAACCTTAAAAGCCAGAAAACCTTATAAACAATTGACAATTGATAATTGACAGTTGACAATTACTTTTTTCTAACTTAATCATCAATTATCCATTTGTCATTAGAGACTCTCAGAGGAGTGCTAAATGTCTAACAATCCTAACCAACCTAATAGTAATAATAATCCTTCAGGTAATCCAACGGATTTACCAGGAACTGTCCAGTCTCCCAACTTAAATCAACCCAACCTCAACCAGCCTCAAGCCAATCAAAACCTAATTATTCCTCACCCTAGTCGTGAAGCCGAAGATTACGCCTTATCTTTAGCTGGTCAATTAAGTCAAAGAAATCTCAATATTGAGCGTTTAGAAATCAAGGTTGATGACAAAAGTGTTTTTAAAATGCGTGATGGCGACCTGGACAAATCCACGATTAATAATGAACAAGCTGAGTTAATTAAAAAAGCTTTAAAAGACCCGGCTGCTTTAAAAGGAACTGTCAAAATCACACAAGGTTCTCAAGTTTTACTCCATGTAAAAAATGGACGAGTTCTCGTTGATAAAGCTCGCTTAACTGAACAATCAGCCCAAGTTGAAGTCACTTCTCAAAAAGGTCTTTATGATAAGTATTCTCAAAACGTAAATAGTCAGGGATTACAAAAAACTAAAGAGGTATCCCACAATGCTTTAAAAGATGGCATGGATAAAAAAGATGTGGTTGATCTGCTTCAAAATCATGATGCTGGTTATTCTAATTTAGTTCAGCAAAGTGGTCAAGAACAAGCGAATAACGACCTGAATAAAATGGTTGATTTAGAAGCTGCTAAATTGAAAGCTAATCATCAACAATCTTCTCATCAACAGCAACAGTTAACTACCTCAAAAGCAGTTAGCCCTTAGTCAATTGATAATTATTAATTACTTTTCAACTACTTAAATGGAGAAAAATTATGTCATCAGTTAATTTTTTTGAACTCGATAATCTCAAAGTCATTAATTTTGCCGAAAAATCCTTGGTCGAATTGGGTAAAGATGTTTATTTAACTACTAAAAATCTTTTGGATAAATTGGATGAATCCAGTCAAGATATTAAAAACATACTATCTTGTCTAGGGGAAGAAACCATAATTTGTCGTTTATTTAAGATGAATGAATCCTCAGGCGTTTATTGTGCTGTTCCTAAGATTTATAAAGATGAATCATCAGAGATTCATTTATATGATGCTCTTCAAAATCCTTCTCCCATTCCCGTTGATTTGAAATTTTATCAGTACCAAACTGAGTTTATTCAACAGACTGGTGATAACTTAATTCTGGCCAAACAAACCTTAATTTTACAGTCTGAGAACTTTAAAGTGGCTTTAGGGGTCAGTGTGGGAGTTAGCCCACAATTTAAAGAGAAGATTGACGAACAATTCTCTCCAGAAGACCCTCAACTTATCGAGAAATTACTACCATCCGGAAAAGGTTGTATTCCTGTTGATGTAGTCAATTATTATCCTCGTCTCGTCAAACCCATGCGTAATTTTGAGTTAGGAGATACCCTCAAAATCCTGGAAGACTTGGGAGTTGACCCACGCAGAGATGCCACCAGATATCTTATTCAACCTCTTCATTTCAATTCAGAACCCCATGGTGATCCTATTGAAGTTTATGCTAACTATTCCTTGCGTGAATATTACCGCCTTAACGGTGATCGCCCTTGTGCTGTGACATCCAAAGATAAAAAAGAGGATGGCCGCACCATCGTTAAATTCTCTAGGGCCGACTTAGCACGGGTTAGCTAATCATCTCATGTCTGCCACCATAAGCCGAACTAGCCCTTTTAAACTTCGACCGTATCAAGCCGATGTTGTTAAATTAGTTCATCAGCAACTGAAAACAGACCAACGAGTTTTAGTAGTGGCCGGGACGGGTGCCGGCAAAACCGTCATAGCTTCCCATATAACACAGGACTTTCTCTTGCAGAATAAGAAAGTCCTTTTTCTTGTCCATCGGGATATTTTGGTGAAGCAAACCGTTAAAAAGTTTGCTCATTTACCTCATGGCATCATCGCAGGCCGTCATCAACTCAATCTCTCTCAACCCTTGCAGGTCGCATCGGTGCAAACTTTAGGTAGGAAAGGAGTCGAATGGTTGAACTATCATTTCCCCTTCCATGTAGCCATCTTTGATGAATCACATCTGACCAACTGGTTTAATTTTTCTCTTGAGTTATTTCCTCGGTTACCTTTATCTCCATACGAGAGAACCGTCTGTATTGGTTTAACTGCAACCCCTTGGCGACGGTCTAAGTATCAAGCAATGGGGGATCTTTATCAATCTTCAGTTTATGCTCCCTTACCTGGAGAACTGATTGTTAAGGGTTTTTTAGTGCCATTTGCCTATTTCAGTATTGGCAAAGTAGAGAAAAAAGGACTACGAATCAGAAATGGCGAATATGAGACAGTTAAGCTCAAGGTTCGCTGTAATACCCCCGAAGTTATCCAACATATCGTCAATGAATGGAAGGATAAAGCTAAAGGTCGTCCTACTATTGTTTTTACCATTGATATCGAACACGCACAAGCCATCGCACAAGCGTTCAACCACCAAGGGATATCTGCGGCCTCCGTTGATGGGACTATGAAGATCGGCGATCGTGAACAGATTTACGAGCAATTAGCACAAGAAAAAATCCAAGTGGTTTGCAGTTGTGAGGCATTAAGTGAAGGGTTTGATGTTCCTATTGTCAGTTGTGTTGTTTTGGCACGGTTAACCGCATCGAAAGCCAAGTATATACAGCAAATTGGTCGTGGGGCTAGAATTACGCCTGATGGAGAAAAACGAGATTGTCTTATTCTTGATGCTGTGGGATTAGTCGAAGAATTTGGCTTTTTCGAGGATATTAGTTACGAAGATTTAGCGTTAAGAACCTCTGACGAGAAACCTGACCATAAAACCCCTCCACCCATGAAAACTTGTCCCAAGTGTCAACAATTGATGTTAGGAAGTTTACAGGTTTGTTCTAATGAAAAATGTCGTCATAAATTTCCTCCTAAATATGAGGTTCACGCTCCTAAAAAACTGAAATTAGTCATTCCTGAAAGTTCTCGTCAAAAATATCAACATTATCAGAAGCTAATTAAACAAGCTTATCATCAGCAAAGTTCGTTTGTTGATGCTGATAATATGTTTCGTTCTATCTACGGTCATTATCCCCCTGCTAGTTGGCGTAAAGGGGCTATTTTTGGGGAGAGTCCTAGTGAGAAAGAGAAGAAAAACTATCTCAATTATTTGAATTTATTGGTTAGGAAACATCAGATTAAAGATCCTCAATGGATTGAAAAAAATTGTTGGGAATTTTGAGGATTAATCGACTTCAGTTAACGCCAAAAATTGCGCTGAGTAATTTAACGGCGGGAACAGAATTGAGGATAATTACACAACATTCAAGCCCCGCCTTTTAAATCACTTCATCAGCAATTTTTTTGAGAACCACTTTTCTTGGGTGATAATTGTGAACGAGATATAGAGCGATTGGGTAAAACCGCATGGGTAAAGGAACACTTTACGCTATTAAATGTCTTCTTTTCTTTTTCGTAACCCCAACTTAGCAATGCCCGAAGAACCCAGTATCAATAAACCTAACAATAAAGAAACTTCAGGAACTTTAACGGTACACGAACCACTTCCGCCCCCTGTTGCGTCACCATCACCGCCATCATTTCCTGCATCGGACGCATTCACACAAGCAGAAGAACTTCCATTAAAATCCGAAATGAGATAATCAGCAGGAGAAACCGAACCAAGAACACCAGGTTGATAAGGATTACCTGTAAAGGTAATGGTACTAGGAGAAGAACTACTTAAAGAAAAGATAGCCATATCAATACCGGGGTCTAATTGTCCGATTGTACCTCCATCAAAAAGAATTAAGCTATCAATATCATCTGCATCATCTAATCCCATTGTTGAACAAAATCGTTGAGCGCAGTCCCCATCTAAAATCTTTGATTTAGATGGGGTTAGCGAAACCAGCAAATAAAGGCGAAGCATCCTTATTATTCCGGCTTTTCTTGGTTCTGTACATATTCTATA
>JBFRWG010000033.1:0-14497 GCA_051439445.1 Crocosphaera sp. | reverse complement strand
GCCATCAAACTACTACCCAAGGCGACTAAACTTACCCAGTTGGTGTTGTTTCCATCTGGTTTTAAGATTAGAAAAACGCCAAAAAATCCTAATAAACCTGCCACAATTATACGCCTAGAAAGAGTTTCTTTAAGCCAAGCTAAGGAGATAAAAGGGATGATCAGGGGAATAGTTGATTTGATTAGCATCGAATCAGCCAAGGGAAGACGAGCTAAAGAGTAGAAAAAGCAATACATGGCTCCCATGCCAATTCCTGAACGAAAAAGATGTAGATGTAAGCAGTTTGTTTGTAAGATTTGATGACCAGCCTTAAATAACAAAGGAATCAGAATAAATAATCCAAACAAATTGCGAAAAAAAACAATGGATTCATTAGGTAATGAATCTGATACCAACTTAATCAGGGCTGCACTCAGAGCAAAACTTAATTCAGCAGTAACGATAAAAAAGGCTCCACGTTGAATACTCTGAGGATTAGTCATCAAATAAATAGGGATTTTAACTAATAGTCGTTACTTATTGTACTGAACAAAAAAAGTTAGGTCTTTTGACTAACCTTAATGATTTTGTCAGAATCTCCAATATAGAAACGTCAAAATCCAAAACCTACGCAGTATTGAATGATCTCCTTCCCTCAAAGTTAAGTTTCATTACTTTGCCTTGACTGAGAGCTAATCATAGTATTCAACCAAGAGAAATCAGAGAAGGATTCTCCGCGCATTGCTCTGTTCTTCGTCCCGCACCTCATCGCTGCTCTCAACGTTAAGTTTTCTGTCATTGGCTTGACAGAGCAAGCATCATTGCTTCCAAACGAGGAAAGCGGGACGGTTATTGAGAGAGCGATCGCTGATCCACTGACACTACATCCCCGTATAGTCCAGTTTCCTGTTACCTTGATGTTAGTAACCAATTAGTACAAAAAGGTAACTACGGGAAACCCTGATGAGACGGGGATTTCAGGCAATGCTTTTACCTTAGTTACCTCTTTTCTAAACATACCCAAAGACTGAAACAAAGAAAAGCAGGGGGAGGGTATAAATACTCAGTCCTGATAATGTGGGGAAAAATGGCTTAGAAAAAGACCACGTAGAATCTAATCCGGTAACTCAGGAGAAGTCAGTGGTCTGAAACGTGGATAGAATCAATGTTCTGGCTAGTTACCTTTTTCCTAGATCGGCTCACCCTCGTTGACCTCAGTGGAGGTAACTGGGATTGAATCTGAGATTTTACTCGGCGATCTCTACTCGTTGAAATCTTGGAGAAAGGCGATGAATAATGCAGGTTAAGATAGAGAGCGATCACTCTTTATCGAATATGGATGCTTTGTCAATGACTCTCGACTTAAAACTCAAACTAAATGAATATATAGCTAACTTTTTAAATCATTATCAAGACTATGGATTTGAAAGCCAAGAGTCCATGATTCAGTCGGCTTTAGAAAAATTAAAACAAGATTTTGATGAGTCAGCAAAACTGTATGGAGAAGTTTATCAAGAAGATAAAAAATTACAGGAATTAACTGAGGCTACTTCTAACATAAATCCGATTCGTAATCATCAAGCATTTCTTAATGGTTATTCACCTGAAGATGAGGGATTATACGATGACTATCCAACCCGGTGATTTTTGGGTAGCAGAAATTAATTTTACCAGTGGGATCAGTAGCAAAAAGCGTCCGGTTTTAATTCTTTGGTGTGATGGAAATGATGTTGTTGTTGCAGTAGTAACCTCTTCTCAACCTCGTTCCCAAACAGATGTAAGATTAAATGATTGGGCAATGAGTGGTTTAAGAGTGGCCTCAACAGTCCGTTTATCTCGGTTAGATTGTTTAGAAAACTCGCTTTTATTAGGAAAAATCGGACATATTTCTAATCAAGATGCTCAAAGAATTTTAAAGATTTGGAATTTATACATAAAACCTCAATTTTAAAATACTTAGCCCTATGACTAATTCCTCTGTCTCGATGTTAAGTTTTGCCTCATCGGCTTGACAAAGTAACTTTCATTGTATTCAAACCAAGAAACATCAATGATCATTACTAAGGCGATCGCTGCTCCAATCAAACCACATCAGCACATACTCCAGTTACCCTGTTACTCTGATGTTAGTAACCAATTACACACCAAAGGTAACTAGGTAAAACCTTGATGAGACAGTGCTTTCAGCCGATGCTTTTAACAAAGTTACCTTCTTTTCCAACATATCCAAAGATTGAAACAAGGAAAGTACAGTGAGAGTATTTCTACTCAGCATAGATGAGGTGGGGAAAAATAGGTTAAAAAAGACCACGCATATTCTAAGCAGGTAACGAAGGAAAGAGCCGTGGGCTGAAACGTAGATATAATCAAGGTTGTGGCTAGTTACCTTTTGACTGGATTCGTTCCCGTCCGGGTGGGTAACTGGGATGGGATCTAGTGTTTTGAAAAATATCTCCACTTGAGTAAACCCAGTCCAGCTAAAATCCCTAAACTGGCCAGAGAGGAAGGCTCTGGAACCTTAGTCTGACTTAAGATGACATCATCAATGAAAGGAGCTACATCAACTCTGGGATTACCTTGATTTCTTGGATCAAAAATTAGATTGGCCTCTCCATCAAAACTAGCTTCAAAGGAACGAGTAATGGTTTGCATGGGGTCATCAAAACGAAGAGTGAATATTTCATCAAATAAATCCCCAAAGCTAACCCGCATTCGAGCGGACTCCCCAAAAAACTCTTCCTGCCAAGGAAACAGCTTGAATTCTAGTTCAAAAGAATCCCCTGCTTGAAAAGAGAAGGAGGATGAGGTTATGGCACCGCCCTCTGGGGTTTCACCGGCCACATCCACAATTTTTCCTTGTCCTGGGGCAATTTGGTTTCCAGGCACTAACTCAAAGGTTTCATCCAAACCATTGACACTTCCTGAAAGAATAGTAAAACCGCTATTACCTAGAGGCGTTCCCTCTCCCACAATGGTTGAGAATCTCATTCGTGGGTCTTCTGTCTCAGGAGTAACCAGATCGTTAAAATCTGCTTGCAACAAAATTGTCGAAGCGTTCGCTCCCGAAAGAGCCACGGTACTTAAACCTAGTACCACCCCAACTTGCAGGATTTGGTGACCAATATTGTTTAAACTAAAGACTTTTAATAACATAATGATTCAATTTAATTGAGCAACAAAGACACCAATATGATAATCAATCAAACGACTTTGAATCATCTTAGTCTCAAGATTAAGTTTTCTGTCGTTGACTTGACAAAGGAAGATTCATCGTGAGATTACATGGAACAGGTCAGTAATGGCTCTCTCAGGAGATACCCCATACTTGTACTCAATCTTAAAAGAGAAACGATAAATGATCGATTTAAGAGAAGCTGTTTATTACGAGTATATTGACGATATTGTTGTTGAAATTTTTGACAAGTATAAATGGGGTTTGAGGCGTTTAGGCGTTGAGTTTTCGCAAGAATTATTAGAAACTATTGTTTACTGCCCTCAAAACTTAGAAAGTACCTTAATGGCTTTTTGTTCTTGGGTATTATGGTTAAAAACTAAAGGGGAAAGGCCGGATTCAGAGCTTTTATCAGAAACCTTAATCGAGGCATTACGCACCCAAAGTGGTTGGATTCCTTATGACTACCAAAAAGATTTTTTAAAACAACATCAAGATATTTTAGATAGTCCTAAAACCTTTCTATGGAAAGCCGCCAAAAAACACTTAGGAGAAAGATTAAGAAATCGGGTCATTGCTGATATTTCCTCTGAAGGGGAGCTTATTTTCCTAAGTCATACTATTTTAACTGATGAAGAAAAACAAAACATCGATTCTTTCAAAGATTATATCGCAGAATTATTTTTATAAACGTTTTCTTATCTTATTTGTTACCATACAGTTTCAACGTAGCTATATTTGAGAATTTTTCTGTCACGAGTTATCAAAGGAATTGAATACCGTCTGGCGATGGCAACTATTATTCTATCGGCTGGATCTTTATGAAACTCACCGGGTAATTGAGTGCTAGAGATAGCATCTAGAGGAGACAAAGGCTCAATGATAATCCCAGAATGTGTTTGTGCTAATGAGTACCATTCATTAATAGGTAATGGCAATTTTAGTTTACCTAGACTAGACTTAATTGCTATTTCCCAGACAGAAATCGATGATACTAGCAACCCATTTTTTAACTCTTCTTGGTTAATCAGAGTTTGGGCTTTGTTTGATAATTTAGTAGGGTCATGCAGTACCCATAACCACACATGAGTATCTAACAAAATCATTCACTTAAGCATTCCCACAATTCCGGCATAGGTTCATCAAAATCATCGGCAATTTCTATAGACATTCCCCGTAATGGATAATTTGTTTTTGAGGAGGATTCAACTTGGCAGGGGACAAGACGAGCTATAGCTATACCATCTCGGCTAATAACAATTTCACTCCCAGTTGCTCTGATTTCATCAACTAATCTAATCAGACTAATATCTGTTTCTTGTAGTTCAACGTTTTTCATCTCAATAAATTGGTTAGAAATTTTGAGTTGTCAAGCACTGAGGACAATTAAATTAAATCCTATTAACATTATACCATTTTTTTTTCGGAATATTCATTAATAACAGAAAGTTAACTTAGGAGAAGAGTTAAGCTGTTGATTTCAGACAACCATAATAGCGACTTGATTACAGATTCTCTTCAACAAGACATTTTCTCGCTGCGGTAAGGGCTGCTTTTTCTGTGTCAAAAATCTCCGTTGTTCCGAAGATTTTTCCCTCATTGTTAACAACTCGGAATTGATAAGCTCTTTTGTCTGTATAAAAAACCAAGATTTTGTGTTTAGGACAACCAATTAAGGAGTGAACACGAAAAGAAGACATAGACATACTCCTAAGTGGAGGCCACAATCTTATTTTCTCATAGCCATTAAAAAGTTAATTGCCTAGATAGTATATATTTCACTAGATCAGAATCAATGAGAATCTCAAATATATTCAGTAAGGAATGGGATTTTTTTAGGGGAGAAGTCACCAAACCAATAACAGGAGTAGTCGGATAGGGCATCAATCGCTCTAAAAATAATGAGAACTCAAATGTATTCTTTCCTGAAATTTTTTCTGTTACTAAAGAGAAGGTTCGACCAATTTCATCCAAAACAACAAGATCAGGAGTAAAGCCATCTAAGGTTTTATCCGTTTTTCTATATAATATTGTTGTGTAAGTTATCTTCAAATTAGGATTTTCACTAAGATTTTGTTTATGTTCTTCGAGGAGAAATTTATAAGGAACGACAAATAAAACTTTCTTATTCTCCGTTTGAGTCCAGTGAGCAAGCAAAGTACGTATCAAGGATTTTTTATCTTTGCCTACAGGTATGTCTACCAAGACTTTCGTTTTATTGTTTAAATCTTGGATGTTTTTGTTTTGTTTTTTTTGGGAAGATATACTATTTATGTTGAGCATAGCCACATCTCTTTTGTTTCTTTTGACATAATGGTTTTAATTTATTTGAAACTATTATTCATATTTTTCTAGTCTAGACTAATCACCAAATCAGGATAAGTTAATTCTACCGAATAACCTCTAAACTCAGAAAACAACTCATCTATTTTCTCATATAATGTTTCAACAATGTCCAGATGCCCTAATGCTGACCAGCCCTGTTTTTTCCCATGTTCAGAAATCAAGGCTGTTTTTTTCTCTTCACTACAATTCTTGAAAGCATCCTGGTATTTAAAGACAACTAAATTTCCGTAAAAACTTATATTGTTACCATAATAATGCTCGGTTCTGTACATTGAAATATCCAGTGCGAGATGCTCAATTATTATTAGATTCCTGGGATTCATGGTCTTTCTCCTTATTAAGTTTAAGTGGCTTCTCTACTTTTTTCCCTGACGGTTTCTCCGACTTATTCTCAGTGCCTTTCTTTGATGGCTTCTGGGACTTATTCTCGGTTCCTTTCTCAGAATCCTTACCAGGAACCTCTTTTATTGGTTTTTTGTAGTAGGGAATCTTTTTGGTTGGTGGTTCTAAATCCTCCGAAAAACCGAAACTATCCCTTGAAGGAATGAACTTAAATAATCCCTGAATAAACCAACGAGAGGGTAACTCTTCCTTAGCTATCTTCGGGTTAAATCGAAACGGGGCCGATTCATCGTCTCTTCTCATCAACACGGGGATGTGCGTTGCTTTAAACTTACCCTTGGGATCTTCTGCATTATGGTTCCGATACACAGAGATAACAGGGGTTCTAACCTGCGGGACAAACTGCCATATCCCTCGGAATTTGAATAATCCTGGTGCTTCTTCCCAAGGATTCTCTGCTTCCCACGCTGCCACTTGAAAGTATATCTTTGGCGGTTTACGGGGAATCATCAAACATTTCGGATAAACTCGCAAAAATAAGGTCTGCTCAGGGTTAGCGGCCATTTGTTTCAGCCAAGCTTGATAACGATAACCAGCAATGAACAAACCATAACGTTTGCCCCCTAACCTGATAAAAAACTGACCTGGGTTCTCTTTGTCTTCCTCTGGTTTCCCTTTCACTGTGCCGAGCGCTTGGAATATGGGCTTATCTATATCAGCGTCGGGGTCATCGGTGGACTGCTCGCCGGGACTTTGAGTGTCCGTTGCTCCTTCGGCCTCTGAGGTGACTGGGGATATCTCTGTTTTCCCATTGAGATCATTCTTCGAGTTGCCCGTTTCTTCCTTGATTTCTTCGGTTGTAGTAGTTGCCGTAGATGTGGCAGTTGGGGGTTGTGCTAAACTCTGTGTCGTCAAGGTCGTTGTCGGTGCCGGGGAGATGGTTTCTGAAGTGTCTCCCTCTGTGTTCACCGACGGCGTGTTTGTTTCAGTTGGGGCTGTGGGTTTCTTTTTGAGGGTGCGGATTTGGGGTAAAGGTGACATTTCTTAATATTAATTAATAGTTGCTAGTCAGTTGAGCAGGAATAATAATGGTTAAAGTTAGTTATAATAGCGTTACTTAGACTCTCTCATTTTAGTCGAGAATTTAATAATAATCAAGAGTTGTGTTCTCATCTTTTTCTAATCAATAATCTACAAAGAAAGGAGAGTATTCTGATGACCACAAAATTATACTTGTTAAAGCCTAAATCAAAATATCTTGAGCAGAACGATAATAATTACGTTAACGATATCAATCAAAATCCTTGGTATTATACGGCTGCTAGTGTCGTGAAAATAGTTGTGAGAGCCGAAAATGAACAACAGGCTAGAGAGTTAGCTGAGAAAGAAGGAGGATTAGAAAGTGGAGAACCATATTATCCCTGGTTAAATCCCGAATCTACCGATTGTCAGGAACTTTCACCAGAAGGTAAAGTTGGAATAATAATTCAAGATTTGTCAGAGTATTAATTTAATTAGTACCATTTAATCATTCCAACCTAAAGACCAATAAAAAGCAATGTCTTCATCTTCCCGCTATCCTAGTAACTGGAAAGAACTCAGTTTATCCCTTAAGAAAAAAGCGAATTGGACTTGTCAAAAATGTGGAAGAAAATGTATTGAACCTGGACAAAAAGTTCCCGACGATTGGACAAGTTCTAAGAAAATGGCCTACACTCTCCAAACCCATCATTGGGATCGAGATCCTAGTAATTCATCTGAGGATAACTTAATCTGCGTTTGCACTGGCTGCCACCTTGATTTACATCGGGGTTACAAAGGGAATCTTGGCAATGTCTCTGAGGGCCAGTTATCATTATTCTAGATTCTAAGATTCTTTAGCATTTTGAATCAAGATGAAAAAAAGCTTTTTACCACAATTAATAGAACCGTCAGATGGATTAAAACTTAGAGAAGGGGCCTGTTTAGATCCTAGAATCACTTCGGAAATGCTATCTGAAGAGAATATAATCAATGCTTCTGAAATTTTAATTGATATTAATGAATCGGATAATCTTTCTTCTCAAAATGAATTAATATCAAGAGCCTTAAGTTTTGGATGGACTCCCTTAAAGTATGAGGAAAAACTTTTAATTGAAGAAACGAAATTAAAAACTTATAAGTCATCAAAAATTAATTTTAAATATAAAATAATTATAGTCGGACTATCTCAAGTAATTGGTCTAGTATATTTATTCCTTTTCCCAACTACTGTTAGTTACCTACTAAGCTTCACAGTCCTTGTCTGTTTGCTACCAATTTATCCAATGCTATTGTTTTTTGATAGAGATATTATGAAAAATACATGGGAAATTTTAAAAGGATTTAGATTTGAACCTAATTATCTAGTCGAACTCAAAAATACTCTGTATAATTATTTAGATTATCTATTTTCAACCTCGAACGAACAAGTTTGGATATATCTGAATAATGAGTTTGATAAAATCTTCTTGGCAGACCAAATTTTATTGATGTTTTTAATAATAGTCACTTTTATTTTTTTATTTTTATCACTGTTTTTACAGTCTATTTTAATGAAAAAATCTAATTGAATAGCTTGAGTTCAGCGAACTTCTTGAGCAAATAATAGTTAAAAGGAAAAAAAATGACAGAAAACCCGCTTTTCTCACAAAATCTGCGATCGCAAAACACAGAATCCTTATAGGAAGCGGGTTTAAAGCGAGCGATCGCAGATTGCCCCAACCAACAGTCTGTTGTCAGATTTTAAGTTAAGATTAAACCGAATTAAACGAAGATAAAAAGATAAATCAATCAATCATTTTTTCAAAAAAATATTAATAAAATATCTAATAACACTAGATTGTTTGAATAAAATATGCTACAATTCAATTATTAAATTAAATTCCCTCAAACTGATTTAATGAGTCCCCGATATCCTCGAAAAAATCGTCAAGTAATCAACTTTAGTAAACAGAAAGGAAAAGAGGTAATTGCGAATTTTGATGGAGGATTAATCACTTCAGATGGGGGAATTGTCTGGATAGCTGAGTTGGCCAAAAAACTGGGAATTACCGAGAAGTTTGCTAACTGTTTTCAAGATCATCGTCATCCATCTTATGTAGATCATTCGGTTCATGATTTACTGGCACAAAGGCTTTATGGAATTATTTTAGGGTATGAAGATGTTAATGATCATGATAAATTACGTCTCGATCCGGCCTTGGCGATCGCCTTAGAAAAGTTGAAGGATCTTGAAAACAAAGAAGGATGGTTAGCCGGAAAAAGCACAATTAATAGATTGGAATATTGTCCTGAGACTATTCTCGACCAAAAAACGAGTCGTTATCATAAAATAGAACCCAACTTTGAAGCCATTGAAAAATCCTTTGTTGAGATTTTTTTAGAGTCTTATAAAAAACCTCCCTTAAGGATTATATTAGATATGGATGTAACTGATGATCAAGTACACGGTAATCAAGAAGGAGCTTTTTTCAGTAGTTATTATCATGGTGTTTGTTATGCCCCTTTATATATTTTTTGTGGGCATCATTTATTAGCAGCTAAACTACGTTCATCTAATGTAGATCCAGCCGAAGGAGCCTTAGACGAATTACAAAGAATTATCGGATTAATTAGAGAAAAATGGACAGAGACTCATATCTTAGTTAGGGGCGATAGTGCCTATGCGCGTGAAGAAATCTTCGATTTTTGTGAAAATCAGCCTTTAGTTGATTATGTTATAGCTATGGGAACAAATAGCGTTCTTAAGTTACGAGCGGATGATTTAATTGAAAAAGCCAAACATGAATATGAAAAAAAACTAGCTCCAATAACTGAATTAATGGATAGTTTATTTCAGAAAGAAGAAGATTTAGAAGAAGTTAAAAAATTAGTACCAATTTCTACTTGGTATCGCTCTATTTGTTATAAAACAGAAAAGTCATGGAGTTGTCAAAGAAGAGTAGTGACAAAAGTTTGTTATGGAAATGATGGCTTAAAAATGCGCCATGTGGTGACATCTTTCCCCGCTTCAAAAATTCCACCATCAAAACTTTATACAAAGATAGACTGTCCGAGAGGTGAGATGGAATATCGGATTAAAGAACAACAATTAGACTTGTTAGCTGATAGAACGTCAACTCAAACATTTCAAAGTAATCAACTAAGATTATGGATACATTCGATAGCTTATGTTCTCATAAATGCTTTTCGTCAAAACTGTTTAAAAAAAACTCTATTAGCTAAAGCAACTGTAGGAAGAATTCGTCTTAATCTTCTCAAATTGGGAGCCAGAATAACTATTAGTTGTAGGCGAATTATTATCGCCATAGCTACTGCTTGTCCTTATCAAGATATTTTAGCAATCGCTAACAAAAGAATTAAAACTATTCCTGATACTGGATAAGTAGAATAAGTTTTATTTTATCAAAGATAACTATCATCAATTGTTGACTAACTGAAACTTTTAGTCAGTCCTATTGGTCGTGAAGAAAATCAAAAATAAATTTAATTATTCCCTCTTAACTTCAGTTTTTAGAGAATCAAACTAAAATTTTTTATTCACCTATCTTCAAATTTCTCTTATTCCTAAAAAATCTCATTTTTCATCTGGCAAATTGGGCTTTCAAATTAATTTGTGAGAAATTCGGGAAAAACATCCTTGGTGGCAAAGAAGATTAACAATAATATTAATTATCACCCTAATTAATTGCTTACTCTTCACTTTTACTGATTTTTTAGGAGGAGTTGATAAATTAGATCGTGCCTTATTCGATTTTACCTGTAAACTCAAAACAGGAGACTGGGAAAATCCTTGTATTTATTCTTATCCTGAAAGATGAAATAGTCCGTTAACCGAGTTTTCAAACTAACCAGATACTAATTTCATATTCAAAAAAAATCTTTGTCTTCTCCACTATTTTTAACCAACATAAGAGCTTTCATTGTAGTATAATCAATTTGAATTAACTCAAATTTAGAGCCTTGCTCAAAAATATCGGTATTAATTAACAAAGTACATTCATAAAACTCAATAAAGTCATCTTCTAATACATTACGCTTTTTATAAGTAAAAAGATGATGCTATATCGTCTTTTTATAAGGTTTAATCATATTAATACTAGAAACGCCTTTGTCTATTTTAACAACATTTTTTCAACTTCTAGGGAATTTTTCATTACAAAAAAAAAGACCATACAATTAAGTATGATCGTATGATCTCTTTTGGCTATGGTGAATTAGCAATTTGCTCCAACAACCATAATCCCAAGACTTTAGACAACCCATCATTAGATTCTGGACAACCAATTTCCGTTAAACAACGAGGACAACCATTATCCCCACAATCACAATTAGTTGCTAAGTCTAAAGCCTTTTCAACACAACTATCCCAATCATTTACCAAGGCTTCTGTTGTGCCACAACCTTCGTGAACACTATCAAAAATGTAAGCGATGGTACGATGGGAAGTTCCAATATTAGCCGGTCGTTGTTCAGTATAACTACTCAAATCTTGGTGACTGGCTAAGAACAATAAAGGAACGGTTTTAGTTAGTAAATGACAGAGAGAATGCAAGGCTAAATGCACAGGCTCATGAGTAAAGGTAGGACTCAATTGAGGTGGAATATCATCAGGCTCTTTGTAGGTTGTAAGGATAGCTTTCTTAATTTCTTGAGTTTTTTTGGTAATCGCTGCTGCTAACGTTTCATTGACTTCAAGCCTGAACAGAGGAACTTCTATGGTTGTTTCTAACGGTGGCTCAAACTCAAAATCCTCAACTTCTTTAGTATTTAATCGTTGTTTGAGTTTCCACCCACAACCAGGACATTTAGTGACTTGTGGGGCTTGAGGCACAGAATAATGACTACATTTGCGGTTGATACAAGTGGGAGCATAAACTAACTGTAATTCAGTAAATCCCTTAACTTGCCTTTTGACTTTTCCCCAATAGAAAATGAGTCTTAAATTTCCATTTTCTATGGCTGTATTGACGATCGAGGGTTCCTCTAATTTATAGGAAGGTTCAATGACTAATTCTAAGTCAGGTTTGGTTCTTCTATCTGACGATTCTTCCAATTTGAGGAAAGCTTTGTTTTGTTTCTCCTCAAGTTTTTGACATCGCCATACATGAGTTTTTCCTTCTGATGCTGTTAAGTAAATAGCTCCCGTATGGCATTCTTTATGAGCTAGATACAAATTCATTTCTTCTAATATCCTAGAAGTTTTGACATCAATTAGAGAAATAGTTTCATCTTGAATCCCTCGAAGAGATATGTATTTATGGGGATACCCTCTTTTCCAAAGTCTTTGTCCTAACGACCATCCTAACTGCTTTTGCTTCAATAATTCAGCCGTAATTAAATCACTTTTCTCTCCAAAATATTCCGTGACTTCATCTGTTTTCATACCTCCTTCGGCAGCAGCACACAGAAGATGGCGACTGAGAATTGAAGGATAATTTGGCTGAATTTTGACTTTTTCGACAGGAGATAGTAATCGTTTTGGTTGGGTTGCATAATAATAATCGATATGATTATTACTATCAGGAATAAAAATAATTAAACCTGGGGATTTCCTCCCACAGCGTCCCCCTCGTTGCCAGAAACTATTCAGACTCGAAAAGCCTCTTAAAACCACAAAATCTAATTCAGGCAAATCGATACCTGCTTCGAGACAATTGGTGGTAATTAAGATTTTTGTTTCTCCTGTACTGAGTTTTTCTAATTGTTCTTTTCTCTGTTCACTTTTTAGGGAAGCATAGAATAAATCAACGGATGAAATATAACCTCCATGATGATAAGACAATAGAGAAAAGATGTGTTTACTGGTATGTCTGGCATTGACAAAGACTAATCCTTTTAAGTCAAAGTTTAGCAACGAACTAATCAGATTAGTACAAGTGAAATTCGGAGCATTTTGAGGATTAAAAACTAATAAGGTTTTCTCATAAGACTTGGCTCCACTTTCATCAATTAAGGTAATTTCTTGAGAAGATAAACCCGTCAATTGAGAAGCAAGTTCTAATGGATTTGATATGGTGGCTGTTGAAATCACCCAACGGATTTCGTCATTAATCCCCGAATTATGAGTAGCTAATCGTAATCTTCTTAAGAGATTAGCAAAATGAATGCCAAAACTAGATATGTAAGTATGTGACTCATCACAAACAATTAAATTTAACCTTGACAGAAAATCTTTTAAGAGAATTAATTGAGATTTATTGGCATGGTACAAGAGATGATGGAGAACATCAGGAGAAATGACGATAATATCAGGAGATTTAACCCCCTTGAAATATCCTTTTCTTTTGTCCAAGTGGACATCACCTGTACACTTAGCAATGAATAGTTGTTCATCATAAGGTAAAGCTTCATTGAGAGCAATTAATTTAGAATATTGGTCTGAAGCTAATGCTTTCAAGGGATAAATAAAGAGGCTAGTACGATGTTTAGTCAACGCTTGATGGAAAGCAAAAGGAATAAACGCATTACTTTTTCCACTAGCTGTCGGGGTCGTAATACAGATAGAATGACCTTGATTTAATTCATGCCAAGCTTTTATTTGGTGAGAATAAAATTGCTTAATCCCTGTGTTGAGTAAAGCTTCTTTTAAAGATGGGTGAATATTCTCAGGAAGGGGTAAACAATCTGCTGATACTCCTGGAAAGATTTGGATATCATTGATTTCATCTTGCCACTGAGATGCTAAACTTACATAAGTTAAATGAGAAATCTTGTCTAAGTTAAGTTCATTAACTTCTATGGTCGATGGGGATAATTTATTAATCTCAATTTGGAGAGTTTCCCCTAATAATAAGCAACTGACAATATTCCCCAAGAAACCTAAAACTTTAACATTTTTCTGGTGTTCAGTCGAGAAAACGTATTGTCCCACTTGTACCCAGTCAGGAATGGGAGAACTGTCTTGCTTAACAGCTTTTCGGATAGCTGATTGGTTCAAAGATTCCATTGTTTGATTTTACCTCAAAATGAAACAAAAAGAGCATCAAAAATGATGCTCGCGCACTAGAAAATATCTAATTATTTGGGTCTAAATTCAAAAGAAAATTTCCGTAGTCATTCAAGAATGGATAATTACAAAGAACAAAATAGAAGGATGGGAATAAAGTCACGCTTTTTACTTCTTTCTCCAGTTCAGGAGAAGTTTTAACCCAAATTAATTAATTATCAATTATCCATTAATAATTCCTCTCTAGGCTCTTTTTCCATCTGAACAACAGGAAAAGGCAAGAAATCAATAGCTTCTGGACTTAACAAACGTTCCCAAGCTTTTCGTTCTGAGTGCCATGTAAAACCCCAATTTTTAGCGATTTGACGGTTATCATAACTGACAAAAGCTCGGAATATATGACGAGTATCAGATTTTGCAATTATAGGATAATCGAAGCTTTCGGACTTATCTTTCTTGAACCATCCTTGTAGCTCATAATCCCATTTAAAACCCAGTAATTGTAGAGATTCATCAGACTTAGCCTGCATTATTCATGAAGAAAAAACAAAACACAAAAAACAAGAAATTGGCATCAAAAGCGATTTTTTATTAAATGGATTTTTAAAAAGTCGTGAATCTGGCGAATCCAATCACAAAAAACTAGCGAAAAAGCGGAAAAAATACTAAATTCATGTCATACAGATACA
>JBFRWG010000032.1:0-45978 GCA_051439445.1 Crocosphaera sp. | reverse complement strand
GAAATGAAAGAGGAAATAGGAACTAATTTTGATGCAAGTGTTTCTTCTTTAGCGATTCATCATCTTACCGATGAAATGAAACATAAGTTATTAACTTGTATCAGTAAGAATTTAGTAGAGGGAGGATTTTTTTGGAATGCAGATCCTATTTTCCAAGAATCGCCTAAATTACAAGACATTTATTCAAAATTAAGAGAACAATGGACAATTGACCAAGGAACAACGATTGAGAATGTTCGTTCAAATATAGGTAATAGTCAACCTCAAGGTCATTCAGGACAAGATCGTTTAGCAAGCTTAGAAACTCATTTAACTATGTTATCTTCAGCCGGATTTAAGACGGTTGCTAACCCGTGGCGATTCTTCGGATTAGCTATTTTTGGGGGTTGGGTTTAATTTTAGTAAATTAACAAATTATTACTTATCAATATCTTCTAAGCTTTTAATTCTGTCTTCAGCTAAAACGTTAGTAATCGCTTTAATTAAATCACTTTGAAAACTTAGGAGAAAACTGTAGACCATCCCGCAGTGATGCAACGTCATTAAAGCAGCTATAAATACTTTAAATTTAACCAAGTAATTAATATCAAAAATCAGTCAAAATAAAGTTGGGGTTTCATAAACCTAGACACGCCCTAGACAGACTTCGTTGTAGTAAGGGTTGTAGGCTACTCGTTAAGTGGGACTTTCTCGCCCCTACTTAGTTTGGGGCGAGAAAGTCCAAGTCTGTCTAGTTTTGTCCTGATTTTTGCCAAGGGATGAAGCAGTAGAAAAGAACTTGTGTTGCTCAATCCTTACTATTTCTTATGTTCTATATAAAAATACATAAAAATTACTTATAAAAAGCTTAAAGAATTGACATTTTACAAATCCTATGTAGTCCAGCCATAATAAGACATAAGCAAATTAAAGTTTTGTAAACAGAATTATTTGGAGGCAGCAGCGTATGGTTGCACTCACCGATCATAGTACCCACTTGAGAGCATTAAATCGTTTAACCCTACAAACAAGTCATATTGGTGAAGATACCACAACTATTCGTTGTTTAGATTGGGATCGAGATCGCTTTGATATTGAGTTTGGTTTAAGAAATGGAACCACTTATAACTCTTTCATAGTTGAAGGAGGAAAAACTGCATTAATTGATACATCTCATGGAAAATTTAAACAAATATACCTAGATTGTTTACAAGAACTAATAGATGTCTCGACCTTAGATTATCTGATTGTTAGTCATACCGAACCAGATCATAGTGGATTAGTTAAAGATGTTTTAAAGTTAGCCCCTAATGTTACCATTGTTGGCTCAAAAGTTGCCATACAGTTCTTAGAGAATATGGTACACCAACCCTTTGCAAGTCTCATCATTAAGAGTGGATCTAGCTTAGATTTAGGCAATGGACACGAATTACAATTTATTTCTGCCCCTAATCTTCATTGGCCAGACACCATTTTTACCTATGATCAAAAAACGAGTATTCTTTATACTTGTGATGTCTTTGGTATGCACTATTGTGACGACCATATCTACGATGAAGAACCCAACTTACTAGAAGCAGATTGCAAGTATTATTACGACTGTTTAATGGGTCCCAATGCTCGCTCCGTTTTAGCAGCCTTAAAACGCATTGATAAGCTAAATATTGATACCATTGCAACCGGACACGGACCCTTATTAAAACATCATATTCCGCAGTGGATTAATAATTATGATAAATGGAGCAAAGAACAGGCAAAAACCGATAACTTAGTGGTCATTTTTTATAAAGAAAACTATGGTTATGGGGAAGAGATCGCTAGACATATTGCCCAAGGACTGCAAAAAACTGAGGTAAACATTGACTTAATTGATTTAGCCACCACTGATCCCCACGAAACTCGACAACTGGTCTATGAAGCCAAAGGGTTAGTATTAGGAATGCCATCCCAGAGTGATGATCATGCTCAAATCATTGTCAATACTATTTTAGCCGTTGCCCATCCCAAACAAGCGATCGGTTTATTTGAGTCAGGAGGAGGAGAAGACGAACCCATTTACCCCCTACGGAACAAATTCCAAGAAATCGGTTTAAGCGAGGGATTTCCTCCGATTTTAGTGAAAACTGCCCCCACTGCCAACACCCAAAAAATGGCCGAAGAAGCAGGAACGGATCTCGGTCAATGGATAACTCGGGATCGCTCCATTAAAAACCTAAAAAACATCGATTCAGGGTTAGAAAAAGCATTAGGACGCATTAGTAACGGATTGTATCTAATTACGGCTAATAAAGGAGAAATTGCTGGCTCAATGTTAGCATCTTGGGTAATTCAAGCCAGTTTAGAACCCTTGGGAGTCGCCATTGCGGTGTCGAAAGATCGGGCCATCGAGTCATTATTGCACCCAAGCGATCGCTTTGTTCTCAATGTACTCGAAGAAGGAAAAGCGCA
This sequence comes from Crocosphaera sp., assembly GCA_051439445.1. Classification (GTDB taxonomy): domain Bacteria; phylum Cyanobacteriota; class Cyanobacteriia; order Cyanobacteriales; family Microcystaceae; genus Crocosphaera. Next base: position 43,551 of record JBFRWG010000032.1, on the reverse strand, counting down.
AGGGTTAATGAAACACTTTCTAAAACGGTTTGCACCAGGGGCCGATCGCTTTGCTGGGGTTAAAACCTATCCGGCACAAAATGGGTCTCAAATTTTAGCTAATGCCTTAGCGTACCTCGAATGTGAAGTAATTAGTCGCACTGACTGCGGTGATCACTGGATGATTTATAGCACCGTACAACGAGGAAGAGTCTCAAACGTTGACGGGTTAACTGCAGTACATCATCGCAAAGTGGGAACCCATTATTAACTTTAAGTTCGGAGTTCGGAGTTCGGAGTTAACCTATCTCCGCACACTTCCCCTGCTTGACTGTTTCCCTAATTTCCCTTTTAAAATCTTAAAATCATGTACGAATCTTTTAAAAATACCTCTTCACAGCGCAAAAGTTGGGTTAATCTCAACGGTATTGTCAACATTCTCGAAATCATTCAAGATGCCATCGTTATCTGTTTATGTTTAGGACTTTTTTGCTTCATGGTGTTGCAACTGTATTCGATGGTGGTGTCTCTGTTACCCCCGTTACAGTTCCATGTGGTGACGGCTGACATTTTATCGTTGCTTATTTGGGTAGAATTGTTCCGTTTATTGATTATTTACCTTAAAGAACAACGAATTTCTATTGGTGTGGCTGTAGAAGTCGCTATTGTCTCGGTTTTACGGGAATTTATTGTTAGAGGTGTCTTAGAAATTCCTGCAACACAAGTCTTAGCTACCTGTGCTTTTTTGCTGGTTTTGGGACTATTAATGGTGATTCGAGTTTGGCTGCCTCCCACCTTTGACGGGATCGATCCCGAAGAAAAGGTATCCCAACGCCATCAACAACGTTCAACAGTTAAAAAAGCCGAAATGAATGGTAATCACGCCATTTTATCCAACAATTAAGCTCTTTCTTTATAAGCTTAATGGTATTAAGCCCCTACGGCAATATTCACCCCCTACAGATTAACCGACTATCATCAATTCTCAACCATGCTGACCTCAACCTGTCTTCCTACCCGTCCCCGTGATGTTCAAATTTCTGCTATTGCTGAAAATACGACGATTTTTCGCTCTCGAACCTGGGAACGTCTTAAATTTGAAGTTGAATATGCCTTATGCAAAGGGACAACCGCTAATGCTTATTTAATTGAAGCTGATCAAATTGCCTTATTTGATCCCCCAGGAGAGTCGTTTACAGACATTTTCTTAGAAAAATTAGCAGATCATCTCGCTTTATCTCGGATAGACTATGTCATCTTAGGTCATATTAATGCGAATCGTATGGCCACATTGAAGAGTTTGCTAGAAAAAGCCCCCCAAATCACCCTAGTTTGCTCTAAACCGGCAGCTAAGAATTTAAAAGCAGCATTTCCCCACTGGAAATATCAAATTAAAGTGGTTCGTTCCGAAGATAGCTTAGACTTAGGCCAAGGCCATCGCTTACAGTTTACCTTTATCCCAACTCCTCGCTGGCCCGATGGACTGTGTACTTATGACAGCAAAACCCGTATTCTTTACACCGGTAAGTTGTTTGGCTTACATTTATGTCATGATGCTGTGTTTGACGACGACTGGAAAGGGTTAGATAACGATCGCCGTTACTATTTTGATTGTTTACATGGATCGCAAACGAAACAAGTTACAGAAATTTTAGACAAAATTGAGCCATTTTCTGCTAAATATTACGCTCCTGGCCACGGGGTGATTGTAAGCTATAGTTTAAGTCGTTTAACCTACGATTATCGTCAGTGGTGTCAACAACAACAGTCTCAAGACTTGAAAGTGGCTTTATTGTACGCTTCGGCTTATGGGAATACAGCTACTATGGCCCAAGCGATCGCTCAAGGTATGATGGATCAAGGGGTAGGGGTCGCATCTATCAATTGTGAGTCAGCGACCACTGAAGAGATCACCCGCGCCATTCAAGACTGTGACGGTTTTTTGATCGGTTCCCCAACCTTGGGAGGTCATGCACCGGTACAAATCGAAACCGCTTTAGGTATTGTGTTAGGTAATGGCAGTAAAACCAAGTTAGCCGGGGTATTTGGGTCTTATGGCTGGAGTGGAGAAGCTGTTGACTTAATTAGCCAAAAATTACGAGACGGTAACTATAGGTTAGGTTTTGAGCCGCTACGGGTTCGTTTTAGTCCCGATGAAACTGCTGTGGAAAACTGTCAACAAACCGGGGCTGATTTCGCTCAAACCTTGAAAAAACGGCAAAAACAAGGAGCGGTGTCAGTGTCTAGGTTGACTACGGTACAAAGCGATCGCACAGAACAAGCGATCGGGCGTATTGTCGGATCTCTATGCGTGATTACCACCTGTCAGAACCATCAGCATCAGGGGTTTTTAACGTCTTGGATCTCTCAAGCAACGTTTAGTCCACCAGGGTTAATGATTGCCATTGATAAAAAACAAGGGAATGAGGCAGCTTTCAAGCCAAAAACTCCCTTTATTGTCAATATTCTCAAAGAGGGGCGTAATGTTAGGAAACATTTTTTCCAGGATAAAAGTAGTCCTTTTGAGCAACTGGAGACGGAAACCGCATCCAATAGTTGTTTGATTTTAAAGGAGGGGTTAGCTTATATTGAATGTACTGTACAACAACGAGTCGAAACTGGTGATCGCTGGTTAGTGTTCGCCTTAGTTAACCAAGGAGAGGTCTTAGAAGATCAGGGGTTAACGGCGATCTCTCATCGAAAATCAGGACGGCAGCTATAATTTTAGCCACATTGTTGCCAAGACAGCCAATCATCAACATCTTGCCTTCCTTTTTCTTCAAAATCTGAACCATTCCAACCGTGATGAAGAGGAAGCAATTCTTGATAGACACCATAAGGACAGAACACGGGATAGGCCTGTAAACGAGGAGCAATTTCTTCAAACCATTGCCATCCTATTAGAGTGTAATGTGTACTATAGCACTGATGATAACTGGGTTTCATTCACAGAGTTTTGGCTCAGTTACCTCCTCAGATTATGAGTGGTCATTTTTTAACCGTTGTCGAACCCATTTTTTCTACATCATCTGTACTGAGTATTTATTCCGTGATGTGCTTTGAACGAATCTGCGTTTACCTTGAAGCGATCTCCGGAGAGAGCCATTACTGACCTCTTCCATGTAATCTCACCATGAATCTTCCTTTCTCAAGTCAACGACAGAAAACTTAACGCACTCGACTAGGCGGTTTCTTTGAGGACTCCAGAGTAACGGAGCTTTCTAAGTATGCCAATTTTTTTGAGCTTGTTCGAGTACATATTTGGAAACGGATTCAATTTCATCAAAACTTAGTTTTTCTCCATAAGCCGACATATTATTTTTTCCATAAGTAACTAAATGTATAATAGCCTCTAAATTATCAACCTTATTTCTTTGTAATGCTCTTAGCTTTAAATTCTTACCCCTTCTAATAATATTTTTACCTTGAGGATGACATCCAGCACAGTGAATTGAAAAAATTTTAGCTCCATTCTTCAGTTCTTCGGCGCGCACTGGTTTGAGGAAAGTTATTAAGAGTAAAAAAACTGAAATAGCCAGTCTGAGCCAATAATTTATTCGCATTTTCGGTTTTAATAACATTGCGATCGCTGCTATCATTTCTCTTTTAATACTAAGCCGTTGCTACTATTGTAGGATAATTGAGGGTCGGCACAAATTTTGGCTTGATCAATGGGAATTTTATCCGTTCCAGGAGTGAAATCAGTAAACAGCGCCCAGATTTAGCCCGATTTGGCAACAACGACGGCTACCGTGTCAAGCCGATGACGTAAAACTTAACGCTCTCGACAAGGGGGTTCTCTTTGCCTTTCGTGGTTAACAAATCGCGGACTTGTGCAAAAATTTTATCAAAGGCGATCACCGATTCTATCTAACTTCTCCTGAATTCCTTTCCTCCAGTAACGGCTGTGGAAGTCATTTTGCTAATTGAGGGCAAATAACACCAACAAAAATTAAATTCTGTCAAGGTGTTTGCGACAAAGATTTACAAAATATTTAATATTTCGTTACATTAGAAGAAAGTTCATCTCACACTCAGTAGTAATCATGAATAGTAACGACTCCCAAAATCTTCAAATTTGCCCAGTTTGCGGTGTTTCCATTACGACAGATGGAAAAGTCAACTTTTCCAATGGAAATCCCGGAACACGCGCTCGACTCTATGCAAGAGTCTGCCAGTACACCCAAAAATCTGAATGTATCAACCAAGAAACCCAACTAATCGGCGAAATCACTCGTGAGGATCGCTTTGAATCTGGTGAAGATTTGCAGATGCCTGTAGGGATTTAATCCCATCATTAGTTGATTAAGGAAAGATAAGGTTTTGTTCAGCGATCGCTCCTTGAATACGCGTCGCTCTTTCCTCGTTGAGAAGCAATGATAGTTTTCTGTCATTGGCTTGACAGAAAACTAAACACACTCGACTGAGGGGTTCGTTGATCGGTGGTTGAAACAAATCATTTTCCGAATCTGTCTCCTCAGAAATCTGTCTTAATTTGGGAAAAATCAACCACCAAGCTAGATAATCCCCAATCGCCCAAGGAATTACCAACCAAATAGTCTCTATACCTCTGAGATAAGCATAACCCACTTGTCCGGTAAACAAAAAACCACTTTTCCCAGTAGACATTGCTGATAGAGCCGTCAACCAAGGATTTACATTTCGACTCGCCAATAAATAATCACTGGTGGTGTTGGTCTTATATTTAGCCGAAAAAATGCCGACTAAGGTAATTAATAGGGAAAAAAAGATAAAAGAAAGAATGATAGCTATTTTGTTAATCATCAATTATCTATAGCAAAGTTGTTTTGATTAGATGACTTTTTGGCAGACCGATTGGATGTTTTGTTGGTGATTAACATTATGGTAACGGGGGAACTGGATTATTAGAGGTTGCTAATCCTTGAAGGAAAGCTGTTTTTAAGCAATTATCTCATGATGTTTTTCTACCCATTCTTTCAATGTTTCCAAAAATTCGAGGGCGGTACAACCAAAATCAGTAATCTCATAAGTGACAGCTATTGGACGAGTGCTGATAACAGTTCGGGTAATTAGTTGATTGTTTTCCATTTCTTTGAGGCGATCGCTAATTACCTTTTTACTGGCTCCACTAAGTTGACGTGCCAAATCGTTAAAACGCACAGGTTCATCTTTGAGATGCCATAAAATTGAGCCAGTCCACTTGCCTCCGATAATTCGCATACCTCGCTCAATGGGGCAAGGTTCAAAACAAGGGTCAACGGCTTTTTTTCGACCTTTTTCTACGGTCTGAATATTTATTCGTCCCATTCAAAAAAATGTACCTCCTGTTAGTGGGTGGGCGAAAATCCCGAAATCCGTTTCAAACAAGCTAAAAACAGCTTGCTTCCGAGATTGACGAAAAAGTAGGTTACCAAAAAGTAACTGGTTGTTTATAGTAACTTAAAATCGTTAAGATAATTTTGCCAATCAAATCTGACTGAATAACCATGACAAATGTTCTAATTATCAACGGTCATCAGTATTACCCTTTTGCCGAAGGTACTCTCAACAAAAGTTTGGTCAATCAAGCTCAAGGGTTACTCACAAAAAAGGGATATAACGTGCGTATCACTGCCTCTCAAGATACCTACGATGTTTTAGAAGAGTTGGAAAAGCATCAGTGGGCAGATATCATTATTTTGCAAACGCCTGTCAACTGGATGATGGTATCGTGGAGCTTTAAAAAGTATATGGATGAAGTATATACCGCAGGGATGAGAGGGGCTTTGTGTGAGGGAGACGGGCGTACCTCAGAAGCACCAAAAAAAGATTACGGCAATGGAGGGACATTAAAAGGGAAGAAATATATGCTCTCCTTAACCTTCAATGCACCAAAAGAAGCTTTTGACGCTCCCGATGAATATTTATTTCAAGGTAAAAGCGTTGACGATTTATTTTTTGCCATGCACATGAATTTTCGCTTTTTTGGCATGGAAGCTCTAGAAACCTTTGCTTGTTACGATGTCATGAAAAATCCTGATATTGAAAACGATTTCAAGCGTTTTCAAGCTCATTTAGAAAATCTATTTGGTAACCCACAAATTTTAGAAAAAGTAAGTTAGTCATAAGTGAAAATATCTACACAATTGCGCTCTTAAAAGTTTTATAGGGGATTAGAAAATGACTAAAAAAGATATTCATCTTTATACTGCTTCGACAATGAACGGCTGGAAACCAGTTATTTTTCTTGAAGAAGCTGGTGTTGAATATGACCTCACTTATATCGACTTTTCTAAAAAGGAACAAAAAGCACCAGAGTATGTCAAACTGAATCCCAATGGACGGATTCCTACCATTGTTGATCGCTCTAATAATGATTTTGTTGTCTTTGAGTCAGGTGCGATTTTATGGTACTTAGCAGAAAAATATGGTCAGTTTTTGCCTTTGGATGCTAATGAAAAATCCCGCACCTTGCAGTGGTTAATGTTTCAAATGGCTGGCATTGGCCCCATGATGGGACAAGCGATGTATTTTCAGCGTATCGCTGCTAAACAAGGTCATGAGGATGAATTTGCCATCAGACGTTATGTAGATGAGAGTCGTCGCTTGTTAGAAGTTTTAAATACTCATCTTCAAGGTCGTCAATACTTGGTCAACGATCAATTCACCATCGCCGATATAGCAACCTATCCTTGGGCAAGGGCTTACTATTGGGCGAAAGTTTCTGTAGAGGGTTTACCTCATCTTCAAGCCTGGTTTGAGCGTATTGATAAACGAGAAGCCACTCAACGCGCACTGTCGATTCCTAAGCCTTATTGGGCGTTTTTTGGCAAAGGAGATATCGAAGCTGTTGAACGTGAAAATGCTGCCAGATTTCAAAGTGATGTCAAAACGACTTAGGATGAGAACTTGGCAGCACCTCCTTGGCATCGGCAATGTATTCCATATCTTCGATAATCTCTTGGATACCTCTGGATATGGCTTCCTTCATCAACTCCTTTTTATCTCGTCCCGTTTCTTTGGCGAAAAAAGCAAGGTGGTCTTCGATCTCTTGGGATAAATTCAAAGAGTACATTAACGTTCAATCTGAGATTCAACCAAAGCGTCGCCGTCTTTGCTTTCTCTACCATTGCCTCCTATTCTAGGTAAGAATTAGGGGGTAACCGGGAACTTTACTGCGATCGCTACGGACTCTAGTGACGAACCGTTAACCTATACTTGGGACTTTGGGGATAATTCTGATGTGGACACGGGAGAACAAGTTAGCCATACCTTTGGGGACAACGGCACTTATATGGTTACTCTGACTGAAAATACTAAACCCCTGAATCTGTCTAGGTTTGAAGCGGATTTACCTCGTTTGAGGTCAATCCACCGTCCGGCAAGGAACCTTCACCCATTTTTAGCCCGAAAAAGTGACAAAGTCCCATTAGGATACTTTTTGATACTTTCTTCGGTTTAAATTCCTACTTTTTACTACTTTTTACTACCGACAAATTGTTAATCAAGTAATATCATTGTTTTTAGATTAGAGTGATCTGTTTTTAACTTTGTCTCGTCAGGTGCAAGATGTGAGTTTAAAATAAACACAATCACAGCGAGGGGTCTCTACTCCTACACTCTGTTGATAATTATGTTTTTCATAAAGCTTAATTGCTTCTTTTAAACAACTGGCGGTCTCTATCCAGATTTGTTCATATCCTTGCTCAATTATATCTTGTTCCAATGTTTTTAATAGATAGGTTCCTAAGCCTTTATTTCTAGCTTTAGGTAGTAAATACATTTTACGAATTTCTACGGCTTTATTACCTCGACTAATAGGATAATAACCTGCCGTACCAACTAATGTATTGTTGCTTTCAACAACCCAAAATTTTCCCCCTACATTTTGATAACATTCTTCTACTTTAATAACATCAAGATCAGCCCCATTGGGTTCAAAAGTAAGTCCATATTCTTCAAGAATTGAAGCAATAATTTTTCTGACGGCTTCCCTATCTGATGGTTGCCAATTTCTAAGCAAAAATTCTTGATAATACATCATATATTTCCTCGGAGCAAATAATTCTCAAATCTAAAAAAAATCTGTCGTTCTTTCATTGTAGCAGAAAATTGTGAAAAGCTAGAAATAGCTCTGATTTTTCGAGTAAATATGACTGTTTTATCCTCTGTTGTTTATTTTATTGGTGCTGGACCTGGTGATCCTGATTTATTAACATTAAAAGCTTATAATATTATCAAAAAAGCTGATGTTATTTTGTATGCTAATTCTTTAGTTCCTCAACAAATTTTGCAGGATATTCATGAGAATTGTGAGTTAATTACTACAGGAAATAAAACCTTAGAAGAAATCATGAAAATAATGATTAATAGGGTAAAAAATAATAAAGCTGTTGTCCGTCTTCATTCTGGTGATTTAACCCTTTATAGTGCCATTAATGAACAAATTTCTCTTCTGATTAAAGAAAAAATTAATTTTGAATTAGTCCCAGGAATTAGTGCTTTTCAAGCAGCAGCAGCAAAAATCGGCACAGAATTAACCATTCCTGACTTAGTTCAGACTATAATTTTAACCCGTGTTAGTGGTAGTGCATCCCAAGTTCCTGATGATGAGAGGTTAGAAAGTTTAGCAGCACATAAGGCAAGTTTATGTCTTTATTTAGCAGCCCGTCATGTTAGAAAATCCCAAGAAAAATTACTACAATATTATCTGGCTGATACCCCTGTCGCTATTTGTTTTCGTATTGGTTGGCCAGATGAAAAAATAAGAATTGTTCCCTTAGAAAAAATGGCACAAGTGACTGAAGAAGAGAACTTAGTTAGGACAACAATATATTTAATAAGCCCTGCTTTAAAAGCTAATATAAATAGTCGCTCTCATCTTTATCATCCCCAACATAGTCATTTATTTAGACCGAATCATTAGAGGGTTTCAATGCTTAATCTTTTTAATTTTATCAGCCACTTGAGACTTTCAAACCATTGTCAGGCGATCGCTATTTTGATGAAAGTCTTAATTTTTATTTAAAATTTCCCACATACTGTTCTAAAACCGATAAACTCATTCACAGAGTAATTTATGGAAATATCTTGTCAGGAATTATGGCATATTATTGGTTTAAAGCCTTTCATTTAATTGGTATTGTGGTTTGGTTTGCGGGACTCTTTTATTTAGTTCGTTTATTTGTCTATCATGCTGAAGCATCTGAGAAAAAAGAACCGGATCAAACTATTTTGAAGACACAGTATGAAATCATGGAAAAACGCCTTTATAATATTATTACTACCCCAGGAATGATAGTCACAGTTGCTATGGCTATTGGCTTAATTTCAACCGAACCTGATGTTTTAAAGTCAGGCTGGTTACATATAAAATTAGCATTTGTAGCCTTACTACTAGGTTATCATTTCTATTGTAGAAGAATAATGAAACAGTTAGAAAAGGGGGAATGTTCATGGACCGGTCAACAGTTTAGAGCCTTAAATGAAGCTCCCACTGTCTTGTTAGTTATTATTGTTTTATTAGCCATCTTTAAAAACAATTTACCTTTGGATCTAACTACTTGGTTAATTGCTGCTTTAGTCATTGCTATGGCAGCTTCCATCCAATTGTATGCCAAAAAGAGACGATTGGCCCAAGAAAAATTAAGTTCATCCACTGATTAAATTAAAAACATTTAAAACCCGTCTCTAGAGACGGGTTTTTATAAAACTTAAATAAGTTGTGAAGAAAGGTAAATAATTATCAAATAAAATTTTATGTTTTCCTAATAGCTTAAGATTCAAGTTATGATAGTTGTAGAGTAGCAAAGTGTGGCATGAGGAGACAGTGACTATCATCTCAAAAATGCCATGAAAGTTATCCCTTCAATTGTTATGACGTTGAGCGTTATTATTATCCCATCTAATGCGCTTTCTCAAGTGGTTCGGTCTTCTGATTTTAATCGTTTAGCAACCCGATCCAGTGAAGATTTAAGAGGGGTTGAACAGAGGAATTTTCAAGATTGGGAATGGGGAGTCGGTGGAGAGTTTCCTCAAAGTCAAACCTCTCTTCCTTTAGATTCTAACAATCTTAATCTGGATTTATATGAGATAAAGATTGAAAAACTCAATAATACTGATAATGACCTAGAATATAACTTAGGGGACTATCAGCGTCCCACGCGTCGTCTTCCCTTTGCTGAGTTTTAATTTTAGTTTATGGTTAGATTCCTCAACGATAAATTACACGTTCTGACTTCTGTGGGATCGGGTCGGAACGGAGTGAGGAACTTCTGACTTCTGACTTCATTCAAGGAAGGGTATTTTGCATATCTTGTTCTCGATATTGCAATCTTTCAATTAATACTTTTATAATAAATTTATGGAATGCGACTGCGAGTTCAGGTTCCTCTTTTTCCATGCGTCTAAAATCATGACTGGATAAAAAATAAACAGAGCTATATTCATCAGCAATAACGGATGCTGAATGGTTAGACTGTTTATAAAAACCGATTTCTCCAATAATTGTTTCACTTTTATAAGTTCGTAGGTATTTAGTTTTGCCTGGGGTTATTTCTTTAATAACGCTGAGTTTTCCTGACTCTAAAAAATACATTCCTAACGTCAGGTGTCCTGGGGTAAATAAAACGTCTCCAGGTAATAATTTAAAGGGTTTAAGATAGGTCATTAGTTTAGAACTATCGACAGAAGGAGGAAAAAATTTTTTTAATTGGTTTTCTAATAACTGACAACTTTTATGGATAGGATAATATTGATTTAATAGCTGTTCTTCACACCAAGCTAAACCTTGATTCATTTCTTCAAAAATATGAATAAATTCTTCTTGTAAACCGACTTGTTTTTGTAATTTGTTTTGATATTTTGTTGTCAAGTTAGTTAAAACTAAATGAATAGAGTAACTTTTAATCAATTGTTTTATTTTAAGAAAATTAATTAAAGCAGAGGAGTCAATATCATTAACTAAACGGACATCTAATAAGACAACTTTAATCGGAGTTTTATCCAAATCACTTAAACGGTTACGAATACGATTAAAAAGTTGATTAGCTGTTCCAAAAAATAGGGAACCTTGTAGCTGTAAAATGTAAACACTTTCTCCATATTTTTTAATTGTTTTAGTTTCTAAAGGTGACCATTGTACATGAGAAGATAAGTCAGCTAAAGAAGAAATATTCTTAGTGATACTGAGACGACTAGATTTGACAACAAATAGTATCATGGCAACAATTAAGCCGCAAATAATCCCTGATAAAAGTCCCCAAAAAGCAATAAAAATGACAATTAATAGGACTAAAAAATAATCAATTTTCGATAAATTCCACCAACCATCATACAACCATTCTACTAAAAAACTTAACCCCAAAAACAGTGTCAATCCACCAATTAATATCTCAGGTAATAAAGAGAAAATTGACATTCCTCCCAATAAAGCTAAGGCACAAATTCCACTTAAAAACCAACCAACAACACGACTAGAAGCACCTAAACGATGGTTCAGAACTGAACGACTTAAAGATACATAGCTTGTCAACCCTCCCCCCATTAATCCTGATAAAATATTAGCAATTCCTGTTACTTTTAACTCATGATTGAGAGCGATATCTTTTTTTAAAGCGACTTCAATCCCACTAATATTTAAAAGTAGTCCCATTACTCCTAAAACGATCATAGAAAAGAGTTGAGGAAGATGGTTAACAATAATAGAAAAATCAGCTTTTTTAAAACTAGAAAATGATAAAGGCTGCCAGAAAGTATCTGATTGCATCGGCTCCATTAATAATCCGACTTCCCTTGCATCTTCAATAGATAACCCTGTTATTCCTAAAAACAAATAAAAAACCAATATTGTTAATAGTATGAATGATGGTAAGATAAAAAAACTGCGATAAAAACGGACAATAAGTAGTAAGAATAAGGCTAAACTAAACTCAGGTAACCACTGGGTTAATATCTCCCAAGAAAACAATTCAAGAAAATTATTAAAACTAACTTCAATTCCTGCACTATTTTTAATAATACTAGCCACTAATAACCAACCAGTTCCTGCTAAAAAACCCCCGATAACTGGATAAGGAACATAACGAACTAAACTGCCTAAACGAAAATGACCAAGGAGAAAAAAAGCAATACCACTCAAAATTCCAGTAAGGATAATTGTAACAATTACTGTTAGTAAAGTCGTCTCTATGTTGTCAATAGATGATTGGGCAACAATGGTACTAACCACCACACTTAAAATAGCAACGGGAGGTTCTTGAATAGAAGGAATAATACCGGGTAAAGAGGTTCTAGAGGCAATAAATACTCCAGTAATAATATTACTGACTAAAATGAGACTAATCCCAATGGAAATGTACTCAGACAGGGAACCTGAAAATATTAAATGACTACAAGAAACTGCCCAAATAATAGAGATAATAGCTCCAATTAAACTGGCAATGAGATTAGAAAAAAAACGCAGAGGATGAAATTCTTTTTCAATAAAGGTGTAAACTTTTGAAAAATAATAAGAATCGAGCATTTTAAAAGATTATTTTTTTATTATTTGACTAATTATTATAGTATATAGTTCCATAAAGAATAACTTTTCAGAGCAATGAAGGAGCAATCAGAATTGAGAATTTAGAATGCACGAATTTAGAATTATAGACCCCTTGAAAGAGGAGAATTGAAACCCTTTTTTTTGGTCAAATTTTTGAAACTTTTTTCAATAAGATTCGATAAATAGGTTGACTTTTATTGAGAGTAGCAATTTCTCTTTCCGTTTGAATAGGAAAGGGATTTTGAGTTAACCAAGTGTCTGAGTGTTGCTTTTGAAAATCAGAATTAGATAAAAAAGTCTCGCTCATTTCTTGGGAAACTTCTTCAATATCTGATTGCAGAAAAACCTGGCCATTCTCTTTTAAATATCCAGCGATCGCCTGAACTAAATGAGGTTGTACCACCCGTCTTTTTTGGTGACTTCGTTTAAACCAAGGATCAGGGAATTGAATGGTAACACAGTTGAGACTTTTAGGGGGTAAAGACTGTAATAAAGCATCAATACAAATATTAATATTACAAAAGAGAAAATGTAAATTAGATAATTGTAGGTGATCCCGTTGTTCATTTGCTTCAATTACCAAAGGTTCCCTAATTTCTATCCCCAAAAAGTTAATATTAGGATACAACGGTGCTATGTTTAAGAGAAACTTACCCCTTGCAGAACCAATATCTAAATGAAGGGGTTGATCCCAACAAGGATAAATCTTGTCCCACTCAGGTAATATCAACGGTTTACGGTATTTTGCACTTAAGGGGTTAACGTGTTGACGCACGCGAACTCTTGCCAAAATTAATCTCTCCTTTTTATGGTTAATGGTAAAGATATATTTTACAAAAAGGTCTTTCTATGATGAACTTTCGCTTTGCGATTATCAGTGATCCTCATGTTGCGGTTCCCCACACCATTGAAAATCATCTTAACCGTTTCCATTTAGTTGAAGTCAGTATTCTTACCTTAGAAAAGGTATTAAATGACCTAGAACAGCTTAACCTAGATTTTCTTCTCTTGCCAGGGGACTTAACCCAAGACGGGGAACCAGAAAACCATGATTGGTTGCAACAACGCTTAAAATCCCTCTCTTGTCCTGTTTTTGTGGTTCCTGGAAACCATGATGTTCCTAGTTTATTAAGGACACCCAAAACTATTGGTTTAGAAGACTTTCCGAGTTATTACGGTAACTGTGGTTATGATAGTCAAAAGCTATATTATACCCAAGAAATCTTACCAGGGGTGAGAATTATTGGGTTAAATTCTAATCAGTTTAATCAAGAAGGAAAGCAGTTAGGTTGTTTAGATGAACAACAACTAACTTGGTTAGAAAATTTATTACCTCAAGTTAAAGATGAATTACTTTTAGTGATGATTCATCATAATGTTATTGAACATTTACCAGGACAAGCAACCCATGAATTAGGGAAACGGTATATGCTAGATAATGCTTCTTTATTACTAAAAATGCTAGAACCTGTCAAGGCCAAACTTATTCTGACTGGTCATCTTCATGTTCAAGATATTGCCTATCATCAAGGTATCTATGAAATTACGACAGGTTCGTTAGTGAGTTATCCTCATCCCTATCGTCTTATTGAAGTCAAACGATCTCATAATAGTTCGTTCAGCCTGAATATTACATCAAATCGTGTTAAAAGTGTCCCAGGATGGGAAAATTTAGAAGAGATTTCCCGTCGCTGGTTAGGCGATCGCTCCTTTCCGTTTATGGTTAAATTATTAACTGCATCTCCTTTAGATATATCAGTGCAAGAAGCTGAAAAGTATGCGCCATTTTTGCGAGATTTTTGGTCAGAAATTGCAGCCGGAGATGGCATTTTTGATTTCCCCAATTTTCCCCCTGAGATTCGTCAGTATTTTCAACAATTTAGTGCCACTAAAATCGATGGAACCCCTGCTTTAATTGATAATCAAGCTGTGCTTCATTTATAATTAACAAAAATAATAATTAAGAACTAAAAAGTAGTCAGTTACACTGACTGCTTTTTCTTAATAGTTTTTTGAGGAATAAAGAAATTCAGTATTTTCACGAAAAGAAATATCATGTAACTTTACAGAATCTTTATGAAAAGTTGCTTTTGATTCAGTATTTGTCTCAGAAAGTCGAATTCAATCCAATCTCAATCTGGCTGAAAGTTATAAATTTTTCATCAAGATTGTTTTTAAACATCATAAAGATCACGGATGCTTTTTTTGCAAAAATTGTTGACAATTAAACTGACATTAATCTAAGTAATTTTGGGATTAAAAACTAAGTTATTGACTTGAACCCATTAAATTAAAGAGATATCTAAGGAGAAAACTAAACATGATTAACGTAATGAAACAATCGAATCAAAATTCTTGGGGCGGCCTTAACATAGATGATTCAGGGGGGGTTGACCTTTTCGGGGAGACGGAAGATTCATCCACAGAGTCTAATCTCATGACAGCTAATCTAAATCTAGACAGATTCATAGTAGAAGAAACCCTGCAAGGATTCACCAACACCAGCGAAGAAGCAGTTCAAACAACAGAGTTAGCAGATAGCTTTAACGACCAACTAATTGCAGAAAATAGTCTGTCTGATGAACCCATTACTGGGGTAGAGACGACCTCTAGGACAACCTCATTAAATTTTAGTGATTACGAAACAGGTTCCTTAGACAGTGGCGATCAAAGCGATGAAGGGCGTTATATAGACCAATATAGCTTAACCGGTTTTGAAGATAATCAAACCATCACCTTAGACCTAACCACCTCAAGATTTTCCAGTGTTTTACAATTAATTAATGCTAATACCGGAGACATTCTTCATTCTGTTGAGAGTCTGCAAACCGATGGAACCTCTCAGGGAGAAATAGTCTTTACCAGTGACAGTGATCTAGACTATTTAGTGAGAGTTACCTCCACAGGAGACATCACCACAGGTAAGTATAGCTTAGGAACCAGCTTCGGAGAACTCAATGCAGAATTAATGATTACAGATAGAGAAATAGGAGTCTTAGAAGTAGGAGATGACACCTATCAACGTCGTTATAAAGATGAATATGTGTTGAGAGGTTTTGAAGATAATCAAAACATCATGCTCAACCTAGACACCTTGGGATTTGATGGGTCTCTACAACTCCTTAACCGTGAGACGGGAGAAGTGATGGAGGGAACGTCTGGGGGTCAACTTAGTTTTACCAGCAACCAAAATATGGAATATCTTGTACGAGTGATCTCCAGAGGAGAGATAACCACAGGAAGCTATACCTTAGAAACAACTGCAGGAGAACTTACCCTAGGGGTTAGTGATCAGATGATCCAAGGAACTTTAAGTGACAGCGATGAAAAAACTGACCTCTGGAAGGGACGTTATTTTGACAGTTACGAACTGACCGGCCTATCAACCAATCAAACCCTCAATATTGAGTTAACCTCATTTGAATATAA
Source organism: Crocosphaera sp. (assembly GCA_051439445.1). Taxonomy (GTDB): domain Bacteria; phylum Cyanobacteriota; class Cyanobacteriia; order Cyanobacteriales; family Microcystaceae; genus Crocosphaera. Next base: position 27,638 of record JBFRWG010000032.1, on the reverse strand, counting down.
TACAGTCGTCTTTCTGATTAATGCTGATACAGGAGGACATCTAGACTCTGAAATTGCTTTTCGTGCCAATAAAAACGGTAGTTACACCTCCAATATTTCATGGTCTGTAGATGCAGATATTAATTATGGGGTGCTTGTCAGTTCTTATCAGAGATATCAAACAGGAGACTATAAGTTAAGCATTAATACCACTTCATCGGTTTTTGGTGGTTTTGATAGGAGCGATGATAGTGTTCATCCCACTATTAGGACTCGTCTGATGGATAGCTATCTGCTATCTGATTTACGGACTGGAGAAGATGTTTCCCTTAAAGTGAGTAGTGATTCCTTTAATATCATGCAACTGTTTAATCAAGATACTGGGGACATTCTCCAAACCACCAGAGGTATTCATCTTGACTTTACCGTAGAGGAGGATATTACTTACGGGGTCAGAGTCTTAGGACAAAAAGGAGAAAATTATAATTTAATGACAGACACCGGCCTTTTATTTGATAGCACGGTGGTTGAATTCGATGAACCCCTAACCGCTTCCCTGGTGACTAGCGATACCCTTAATATGTTCGCCCGCAACTCTAGGTCAAGGAGTTACTATGGAGATGGCTATTTCGTCTCAGCCGATGAAGTGGTTGTGGGAGACACCCTGAAGATTGAAGTTGAGAGTACAGAGTTCATCCCCACACTCTATCTCGTCAATGCAGAAACAGGGGAACTCATTGATAATTGGCGGGGTTCTCAAAAACAGAAGACCGTTAACTTTAAAGTAGAAGAAAACATAGATTACTTAATTATGGTCTCTTCTCTTTATGGAAACCAAGTGGGGGAATATACGTTTAACGTTGACACCGATTAAACGTGAGTTCGGGGTTCAGAGTTGGAACATTTTTAAGGAAAGAATCAGGGTTTCGAGTTAACGATGTGACTCTTAAACCATCGATTTTATCTTCTGTCGAACTCACGTCGTTAGGGATTCATCGGTTCTTGTCCCACCGTCCACCAAGCTAACCCATAAGCTTGATTGGGTTCATTCACCTGTTGCGTATATTGCACCCGTATTTTATAGTTTCCTGGACTTGAAACCCCACAAAAAATATGTTCTGTATTATCTACCTTACTCACAGAACGACAGGTACTTTGAGAGACATTATTGGCTTCAGCCGGCATTAAATAAACATCGAGATTATTGATACCGCGATCCTCAAAAGTTTCCCCCAGATCATATTGCTGATTGCCATTTCTGTCCTTTAGTTCAACCAAGCGATCCCAGACTAGGGTAATCGACACATAGCTGGTTTGACGTAAAGGTACATTAATAATATAGTCGCGATAATTGTTTTTGCTTACCGTTTCATAATCCCAGCCAATGGTAGGCACTAAACCCTGGGGTTTCCATTGACCCCCACTAAACTGTTGATAAGCCCGAAACACATTCAAATGACCCACACCCATTTGCATATCGACAGGAATCTCAGGATTTTTATAGGCATCCGACTCTAACCAAGTATAGTGGGTTTTACTAAAAATTGTTTTCATCATCCCCAAAAAAGAACCATTGCCGCTATCTTTGAGTTTATCCGCAGAATTTAGTAAGACCGCTTTATTGACCTGATGACGGCGAGAGTCCAAACTCCAATTGGGTTTTTGCTCTCGTAGTTGGCGATCGCCGAATTCTTGGAGTAAAGCCACAGAAGCGGTAATATGAGGAGCGGCGAAGCTGGTTCCACTGACTTTTTGAATATTTCCTGCTAAGTCATAGACTGCTACCTTACTTCCTGGGGCCAATAAATTGATGGCCCGTCTAGCACCGACGTTAATTTCTTGTTTAATCAAACTGCGACCAATCCCCACAGGAAGGGCGCTGAGGTTGGCAAAATCAACTTTAGTATAGATTCCCTCTTGTTTAGTGGTATAAGCGGTTGTAATGCCGTTATAGTGGTCTGTGGGAATGGGAATGCCCCCTTGACCTTGGTTGCCAGCGATGACGTAAAGGGTATCGTGTACCCGTGATGACCAGTCAATACATTGAGTTAAGAGGGCGTTACCGTCTAACTTTGCATCCTTGCGAGAATCTTGGGATAAGGACTCCCCAAAACTAAAATTAATGGCCCGCACATCACCGCTATTTTGTTGGGCAATGTGTTGACTGGCCAGACATTCCTGGGGTTGACCCCCTCCTTTAATGGCACCGATGGCCGAGGCGTAGAGTCTAGCATCTGGGGCAACCCCTAGTAATTTTTTATCTTTACTTACCATCACCGTCGCTACCATGGCCGCATGGTTGTCAAGGTTTCCATTGGATTTGACGGCCCGATTTTGGTAATAGACTCCTGCTAGTTTAACGGTGGGACTCCAAGCTGCGATTTTATCAAAGCCAAATATACCGGGCCGTCCGATTTCTACTTGACCTATGGCAATTTTCCGTCCTGTTAAATTATAGGGGTTTTCATGCAAGCGAGCGGCAGAGATCCCAGTTTCTCCAATGGATGTATTTAAAGCCCAACTGGGGGTGATTATTGCTGTTAATGTTGTTACGCTACTAATAGCCCAGGTAACAGTTTTTCTCATTTGAGATTTACTTAAGTAATTTTCTTGAACTTTTCTCATTGTATCCAAGGCTAATTAGGGATTATCTGTAAAAATTGTATTAAGACTCTACTTGCTAGTGGAGGGAGCAGAGGGAGCAGAGGAGGGGGAGTTGGACTCTTAAGGAAGTCAGAAGTTGTTTTTGAGACGAGGATTTAACAAAATTATTCAGAATCCCCCGTTATAGCGACCCTAGGAGCGAGAGCGGTGGGAGAAGTCAATGGCAGAACTTATAGCTTGAACAACTTAAAATAGTTAAAAATTGTCAAAACCAATAATGCAGTTTAATTATAATCATTATCCCTATCCCTCTCAACGTCGTGTTATCTTAGCAAAAAATTGTGCTGTAGCTGCGAGTCAACCCTTAGCTACGTTAGCCGGAATAGAGATGTTTCAACTAGGAGGAAATGCAGTGGATGCGGCCATTGCCACTGCTATTACTTTAACTGTTGTTGAACCCACTTCTAATGGGATCGGGGGTGATGCTTTTGCCCTAGTTTGGGATGGAAAAATACACGGAATTAATGGCTCAGGAAAAAGTCCTCAAACCCTTACATTAGATGCTTATTCTACATTAGAAAAAATGCCAGATTTGGGTTGGTTAACGGTAACAGTTCCTGGGGCCGTTTCTGTTTGGTATGAGGTTTGGAAACGATGGGGAAAATTACCTTTTGAACAGCTATTTCGTCCCGCCATTCGTTATGCTAAAAATGGCTTTCCTGTTTCTCCAGTTACCGCAGAAATTTGGCAAAAAAAAGAAGCTGTTTATCTCATCAATAAAACCAGAGAATATCAGTATTTTCAGAAAGTTTTTTTTCCCAAAGAACGCGCACCCAAAGCTGGAGAAATTTGGGGAAGTCTTCTCCATGCTGAAACCTTAGAAGATATTGCCAAGACAGGAGGAGAAAGTTTTTATAAAGGAAAAATAGCGCAAAAAATAAACAATTTTTCCGCAGATACAGGAGGATATTTAACCTCTGCTGATTTAACTAATCATACCCCCTTATGGGTTGAGCCGATTGCCACTGAATACAAACAATTAACAGTGTGGGAAATGCCTCCTAATACCCAAGGAATTGCTACCTTAATGGCTCTAAATATATTAGAAGAATTAAATATTGACCAATATAAACGGGATTCTGTCGAAAGTTTTCACTATCAAATTGAAGCCATAAAGTTGGCTTTTGCTGATGCTTATTGTTATGTCAGTGATCCTGATTATATGCAATTTTCTCATACATATTTATTGGATAAAAACTATGCAAAACAACGGCAAAAATTACTTAGTGAGCAAGCTATTCCTTTAGCTAGTCCTGGAATTCCTAAAGGGGAAACCGTTTATCTATGTACCGCAGATTCAGATTTAATGGTGTCTTTTATTCAATCTAATTATGATAGTTTCGGTAGTGGAATTTTAATTCCAGAAACAGGAATCGCTTTACATAATCGAGGCTCAGGATTTACTTTAGAAAAAGGTCATCCCAATCAAATAGCAGCAAATAAACGTCCTTTTCATACAATTATTCCTGGATTTTTAACGGAAAATAATAAACCTTTAGGACCTTTTGGTGTTATGGGTGCGCCCATGCAACCCCAAGGACACCTACAAATGGTGGTAAATTTAAGAGATTATCAAATGAATCCTCAAACCGCCTTAGATGCCCCTAGATGGCGATTTTTGGAGGGAAATAGCATACTTTTAGAAAGGGGTGTAGCCCCCGAAATTGTTGATGGATTAAGACAACGAGGCCATAATGTTAAATTAGCTCCTGAAACCATGTTTGGTAAGGGTCAAATGATCTTAAAAAATAATGGTATTTTAATAGCCGGCTCTGAACCCCGTGCCGATGGTTTAGCATTAGGTTATTAATCAATAAGATGAGCCAAACTTAATCCCTTTAGTCATAAATATTTTCTAGACATCTTTTCCCTTTATAGGCAGAAAAATCTTTATTTTTTGCAATATCTCTCAGATAAAGATCAGCATATTGTCTCCCTTTTTCTCTTGTACATATTACGCCAAAACCAATATCTTCATGAGCATAAAATACTAATTCTAAATTAGGAACATAGATAAAACAATGCCCAATAAAATCACCAACTCTGATAGTAGCTGAAACTAAATTGATGATTTCTTGTTGACTTAATTGACTCGCTAAAATGGCTTCTAAATCAGGTTGAGACTCCTGATTATTATTGATTTTTAACCAATTACTTTGATAGAGCCAATCTAGTAAAATTTGCTCACTTTTTCCTAATCTATAGACTTCTACTGCCTGTTCTATACTTTCATAAAGACTAAAGTTTAAAAATAATATTGAACCAGAAATATTATTATCAATAAAATCAAAAAAATGATTGATTGCTATATCTGCTAACTCAGGAGTATAATGACTAGATGCTTCAAAAAAACCAAACCAGCCTTTAGTGCTAGAATGACTATTAAGATTTAATAATTGTTTGATTTCATTAATATTTCTAGTCATTGTTGTCAACCCAAAATTCTTTGCTCCTTAACTGTAACATAAGCATCTTCAGCAATAGAATCTTATACAAGTAGGACGAGGAGAGGGTTCTACAGCTTATTTTCTAATTTTTAGATAATTTTACTTGAACAATGGTTCTCCTATCTTGTTTAGTGGGGTAAGAAAGGAACTTCATATCCTGACAGCTTTGACCACAAGCATCCAAAAGCATTTCTTCGATCTCAGACCTTTTATAGTATGCCATGCGGGGTTTTCTTTCTGTCGGAACAACCTTGTCAGCATTAGGAAAGTACAAACTGATAGCTACATTTGAAAGATGAACAATTTTTGATATTAGTTTTTGAGCATATTCAAGGGATTTTTGGCCGAATGGCTCTGGATAGTCTTGATTTACTCCCAGACCTCCCAAGGAAATAATAACATCAAATTTTTCAGGATCTAAAGTTTGTTGGAGAAAGTCCCCTACAAGAAATTGCGTTTCGGGTTTTTCAGATTCATTGTTATGAATTGAAATCGCTTTTTCAATAAACTCAGGTATGATATCGATTCCAGAATATTTCCCCTGATAAGACTTTTTAGAAATTAAAAAATCAAGTAATCGTCCATATCCACAACCAACATCCAAAACAGTTGTCTGTTCATCCCAATTGATCCAGGAGAAATTAGTAGCAATTTCAAAAGCTTGAAGTTGGACAGCAACAGAACTCCAACCAACATAACTCGCTTCGATCATTTCCGGTGAATGTTGAGGATCTACTGCTTTTTGACGTTGCTGATAAAACTCTTCGGTTAAATGAGTAATATTAGACATAGGACTCAAAAACTTGTTTTTCATCTAGAAATATAGCATGAACTCACGTTAAAATAGCCATAGCATCCAGAGAAGTCTAGCTTTATTGTTTGTTTTTGAGTTATCCTAATAAATTAGTCAGTGTATATTAGAGTCTTATGGGAATTGATAGCAAGGAATACCGTCAACGTAGACAAAAATTGATGCAAAAAATTGGTCAAGGAACGGCCATATTTCGTAGCGCACCAACATCAGTCATGCACAACGATGTCGAATATATTTTCCGTCAAGATAGTGATTTTTTCTACTTAACTGGGTTTAATGAACCAGAAGCTGTTGCAGTCTTTGCTCCTCATCACGAAGAACACCATTTCATCCTCTTTGTACAACCCAAAGATCCCGAACAAGAAGTATGGACTGGTTATCGTTGCGGTGTAGAAGGTGCTAAAGAAAAGTATGGTGCCGATATTGCTTATCCTATCACAGAATTAAACGAAAAATTACCCGACTATCTCACAAAAGCGGATCGTATCTATTATCATTTAGGACGAGATCAACATTTTAATGAGGTTATTTTATCCCATTGGCAACAATTAATGAGAACCTATCAAAAACGGGGAACAGGACCTATTGCTATTGAAGATACCAGTCCTATTTTACACCCCATGCGCCAGATAAAAAGCGAATCAGAATTAATGATGTTACGTCAAGCGATGGACATTTCTGCTGCTGCTCATAACCGTGCGCGCGAATTTGTTAAAGTTGGTCATTATGAGTATCAAATTCAAGCAGAAATTGAACATACCTTTAAACTTCATGGAGGAATAGGACCAGCTTATCCTTCTATTGTTGCCTCTGGTGATAATGCTTGTATTTTGCATTATATTGAAAATAACCGTCAAATTCAAGAGAACGATTTATTATTAATTGATGCTGGTTGTTCCTATGGTTATTATAATGGAGATATTACCCGAACTTTTCCTGTTAATGGTAAATTTACAGGGGAACAAAAAGTGATTTATGAGTTAGTATTAGAAGCGCAATTAAAAGCCATTGAAGAAGTTAAACCAGGAAAACCTTATAATGAGTTTCATGATATGGCTGTTTGTGTTTTAGTGCAAGGATTGATTGATTTAGGGTTATTAAAAGGAGACTTAGAAGAAATAATTAAAGAAGAAAAATATAAGCCTTTTTATATGCACAGAACCGGTCATTGGTTAGGGTTAGATGTTCACGACGTAGGGGTTTATAAAAAAGATGAAGAAACTTGGCATCCTTTAAAAGCTGGTCATGTCTTAACCGTAGAACCGGGCATCTATATTGGAAAGGATATTAAACCAGCAGAAGGACAACCAGAAATTCCTGAAAGATGGCGGGGTATTGGTATTAGAATTGAGGATGATATTTTAGTGACAAAAACAGGGAATGAAGTCTTAACGGCTGCAGTTCCTAAAAGGATTGATGAGATGGTTTAATAACATTTAAAATTTGCGGCGATCGCTGACTTGTTTCTCTTCTCAACTCTAAAAATTAGTGGAAATGGCTTGCACTGGACAGGCCGTAATACACTGTTCACAAACCACACAGCGCGATCGCCTAAAATTTAACTCGAAAGTTTCGGGATCAAGGACCAAAGCTTCTGTGGGACAAACCCCTGTACACAAACCACAGTCTACACATTGTTCTTCATTAATAACAATTTCACGACTGGCTAAGGAAACTCCAATTTTCTGCCCTTGCATCCAGTCAATGGCTGCTTCAATGGCATCAATATCCCCCAATAATTCTAAGACTAATTTACCCACTTGGTTAGGGGCAACTTGCGCGCGAATAATGTTAGCCGCAATATTAAAATCCTTGGCTAAACGGTAGGTTAAAGGCATTTGTACCGTTCGTCTGGGAAAGGTTAGGGTGACTCGTTTTTTCATAGTTTACACTCAACAAAAAATGTTTAAGACAACAGGCAATCTATTGATCTAAAAAGAAATGTTATGATTGATAAGATACTGAAAAATCCCCTTTCTTAAATAAATTATTATGTCTGAAGTTGTTCCTGTGAACCGTATTCGCAATATTTTAATTGCCTTTGTTGCCGTTGCTCTTAGTATAGCGATCTTTTTTGGTTTTCAAACCCAAAGTAGTTCCGTTTCTCTAGAAGCCCAAGCCCAAGCAGCCACCCCTATCGAAGCGGCTTTAACCAATGGAAAACCCACCTTAACGGAATTTTATGCCAATTGGTGTAGTAGTTGTCAAGCAATGGCTCCTGAATTAGCCCAATTAAAGCAAAAATATGCTGATTCAGTCAATTTTGTTATGCTCAATGTGGATAATAATAAATGGTTACCCGAAATTCTTCGTTATCGGGTGGATGGTATTCCTCATTTTGTCTTTATTAACCATGAGGGAAAGGCGATCGCTCAAACCATTGGGGAACAACCCCCTTCAGTTATGGAAGCCAACTTAAACGCTTTAATTGACCGTCAGACCTTACCCTATGCCTATTCTACAGGACAAACTTCCGAGTTGAAAGAATCCCCAGTCAATTAGGTAAATTAAACTCATAATGATTAGGAATTAATAATATATTCCTAGAGACAAGAAAAGCCCGCAAAAAACGGGCTTCAGTAAAGATAATCAACAACTATTTAACCGTTGAACAAGATTTTTCCTCATGACTACGGGGACAGGTTTCTAGGTCTTCCGTAACAGGATTTTCTGGGTTTAAACCGATCCAAGCATTAATTTTTTCAGGATCAAACCCTACCCGATAAACCTCTTCAACTTCAATTAAAGGACGACGAATTAATAGAGGATCAGCCATCATTAATTCTAAGGCTTTTTCCTCGCTTAAATTATCAGGAATAACTTCACCCGATTTAATTCTCGGTGCGCTTTTATTGAACCATAAACTAACAGGTAACTCCCCAAAGAAGGGGCGTAATTTTTCGGCTGTCCAAGGTTCTGTTAAGAGACTTTTTGCCTCTAAAGTGTGACCGGCTGCTAATAGCAGATTTTTTTGTTTGGTGTTATTACGACACCCTGGTTTTTCGTAAAAAGTAACGTTAGCCATTATTTGTTTAAGGAAGTAAAATAGTGTTCTTCGAGTAATTCTGCGATCGCTTTAGGGTTGGGTTTACTGTGTTTAGATTTCCCTGGCATTAAAATCATATTAGGAGCTTTTCCACAGCGTTTTTGACAGCTAGTTTTCTCAATGGTAACGTGGTCTTCAAGACCTAAATTACAGAGAGTTTTTTCAAGAAGTTGATGTAATTTTCGCCCTCCTCTTTTAGCACAATCAGACTTACCACAGAGTAAGATTTTACCCTTTTTAGGACAAGTTTTACCTTGAATTGTTACCGTAGCGTCATTCTCTTTTTCTTGGTCACATTTCAGATCACAAGTGAGGCGAGTAATTTCATAAGCTTTCAATTTTAATTTACTAAAATTTCCTTTAAATTCCTGTTCTCCTGCAATAGAAATCCAGTCCCCAGGCAAAATATTTAAAGCTTTAGTATCTCGCAAACTTTTATCAATTTTAATCCTTAATTCCCGTTCTCCCACTGCTATAATTAAAGATTTTGATTGACCATTAGACTTATAAGTAAAGCCCAAAAATTTACCTTGTAGTTGAAAGGGAATGGTTTGACTAGAATGAATTGAACTCATGACAACTTTTCCTGAAATAATAGGGTTAGAAAATTGGATGACAAGTTATTATTGGTAATACCATTTTTTTGAACTTATGAGATAATTTCTCAACTAAAATGACAATAAAGTTGTGGTCAGGTTTTGCAATATGAAGAAACCCGTATTCAAAGTATAAACTTTCTCAATAAGTAAGAAAAATGATAGGAAAAAACTTGAAGAAAGGGGCTTAAAAATTTAGAATTTAGAATTTAGAATTTAGAATTAATCAAAGATTGTTAATTCTGCAGTCTTCATTCTGTTTACCATTGATTAAGCCCCACTAAAAACTGGAGGAAGACTAGAGACGTTTTGCGTCGAAGGTTTTGGGTAAATTTGTATCATCATTGAGATCAGAAAATTGTAATTCCCAACCATTAGCTAAGGTTAAAATTTTACCGTCTCCTTCAACAGTTTCATTAACCACTAACTCTTCCAAATCTTTTTTAGGAACATAAACAGACAAATTTCCTTGATCCTCTCTGCGTAAGATCACTTTCATAGCATAACTCCTTAAATAGTTGAATAAGTGCGGAGAATGGACAATGGAGAATGGAGAATTAGCTTTACCTTATTAATTCTAAATTCTACATTCTTAATTCTTCCTGACTCCTAAATCTGAGATTCTTGTAGAGAAGGTTCTAGGGTTTCCTCAATTTCTTCATCATGGGTATCATCAATGAAAGGCTCATCTACTGGAACTAATTCCTTACGACGACACCCGACAACATAACCTCTTTCGAGGAAATGAACCGCATAAATGTAATAACTTTGGAGATAAGTGCCAATACCAACAACGTAGCCCACATCTCCTTTTTTCGCTAAGGTTTCTCCCACTTCTTTGCCAGGAAACGTCCCATCATTGCGAATCATTTTCCGAAGGCGAACCTTTTGTTCCATTTCAAAAGCGGGAGGATCATTCAGTTCAATTTCACCTGGATTATACAATCCCATGAGACATTCTCCTATTGTGTGCTAAATCAATTAACTCCTCAATCGTTAGACTTCGTTTCATTTGTACCGACAAATGACGAACCGAATCCAACACCACTTGGGACTCTTCATGGTTTAAACGAATACCATGTTGACTCAATAAACTGGTCAATAAATGTCGTCCCGAATGCTTACCCACCACTAAACGGCGTTTCCAACCCACTTCATCGGGGGAAAAGGGTTCGTAGGTTTGGGGGTTTTTTAAGACACCATGAGCATGAATACCCGACTCATGGGCAAAAATATTATCCCCAACGATCGCCTTCCAAGGGGGAAGATCCACCCCAGACGCTTTAATAACCAGTTGGGATAACTCTCGTAAGCGAGACGTATCCATAGCTAAATCAACCTGATAGAGACGTTTCAGTGCCATGATCATCTCTTCTAACGCCGCATTACCCGCCCTTTCCCCCAACCCGTTAACAGTGGTATTGACAGACACGGCCCCTGCTTGTAACCCGGCTAACGCATTAGCTGTCGCTAGGCCAAAATCATTATGGGTGTGCATTTCAATGGGAATGCTTAGGGACTTAACCAATTTTCCCACCTTTTCACTGGTGGTTAAAGGATCAAGAATACCGACGGTATCGCAGAAACGAAAACGAGAAACCCCTAAAGACTGGGCAAACTGGGCGACTTCTAGTAAAAATGATTCATCCGCCCTCGAAGCGTCTTCGGCCCCCACAGAGACAAATAAACCGTGATCTAACGCAAACTTAACGCTATCTCCTAACCGTTCCCAAACAAGATCGGTTTTTCCTTTAAATTTTGCCTTAATTTGAATCTCAGATACAGGGACAGAAATATGAACCCTGGTTAAACCACAGGCAATAGAGGCTTCAATATCGGAACGTACTGCACGGTTCCATCCTAATAAAGCCGTTTTTAACCCCTTGCGGACGATGGTGGTGATAGCTTGAGCTTCACTCCCCCCCATAGCGGGAATACCCACTTCTAACTCAGGAATACCAATAGCATCCATCATTGAAGCGATCGCACATTTTTCGTCGGCACTAAAAACAATACCAGCAGCTTGTTCTCCGTCCCGTAGGGTTGTATCATTAATATGGATATGGTTCATCGCTCGAACTCCTCAGATGCAAAATAAATTAAAGTGACTGGAAATGAACTTGAGCATCTAGCCAATCCCAAATCATTTGCAGTTGGTTCAAGGAGATGAAGCCGTATTGCCAAAGAAGCATGGGAATGGGATCACCAGGTTGGGTTTGCTTGTTTTTAACAAACTCTAGATGATCCTGAGGCAGGCCCATTTCTTCCCGTAAAAATTTAATGAGTTTCGTAACAATTGAATTATGTTCCATAACAGCACTGAAAGATTCAGTTATCAACATTGGGGGGTTAGGGGCTAAATATGAGAAGACTAGGCTAGACTAGAAACTGTTAATAACATTGCCTTGCCTAAGAGTTAATCTATAATCGTTGTCAACCTGAGGAATAACTGAGAAACCCAGTAAAAGTTTTAAGAGGAAGAATAGAATAATTAACCATTATTAGCGACAAAATCCCAGATAAAGGCGATTGATCCCTAAATTTTCTCAGTATAGCCGCCGAAATACTTGTGAGGACAGCAATGGTAGGTCAACGCTTCTGAGGTAAGAATCAAGAATCCCCCGATTGGATTCCTACCTGTTGCTCATTTTGGTAACACTTGAAAGATTCACAATCAACAGTTTCCCAACATCGCTCCAGCCAATCTAGCAACTCTTGACGAGAAGCGATCGCACCATAGACCACACTGCGCAGCAAAATAGCATGATTTCCATGTTCTATTTCTACCCAGAGCGAGCCATCTTGCGGACACCAACAAGGAATCATCAATTCTTGAAGACGGTGACAAACGGCCCAGCGATCGCAACGAGAAACTTTCTCAATTTGACTGATTAAAGCATCAGGACGATTGGGTTGCATAGTCATTATAGGGTAAAGGTCAAGCTAGTTTTTGTATCTTTTGTTCCAATTCTTCAATTCGGTCCAATAAAGTCCGAATGACTTGTCCTTCCACATCGGGTAGCTTACCATGTTCTAAAGGACAACCCCGCCCACTGCGGGAGATGATACGACCAGGAATTCCTACAACAGTGCAATCATGAGGAACATGGCGTAAAACGATAGATCCTGCACCAATACGAACATGATTGCCAATTTCAATATTTCCCAATACTTTCGCTCCGGCACCGACAATAACCGAATCGCCTAAAGTCGGATGACGTTTCCCGCTTTCCTTTCCTGTCCCCCCTAGGGTAACATTTTGATAGATAAGGCAATTATCACCAATAATGGCAGTTTCCCCAATTACCACCCCCATACCATGATCGATAAACACCCTTTGACCAATGGTAGCTCCAGGGTGAATTTCAATTCCCGTGAGGAAACGGGCAATATGAGAGAGAAAACGGGGGAAAAACGGTAAATTGCCCTTCCATAGTTTGTGGGAAAGACGATGGATCGCCAAAGCGTGTAACCCTGGATAGCAACACACCACTTCTAACCAACTACGGGCTGCGGGATCTCTTTCAAAAATGATTTGAAAATCTTGCCGCAGGGAGTTGAATAGGCTAGGCTCAGAAGTATGCGGTTCAGAAATAGGGCTTTCTGACGGACTTCCACGACGCTCTCTGACAGGGAGTGATCCAAACATTAAATTCCGTGCTTGCGCATAGACTTAGTTGTTATGCTTATACCAAGTCCCCTTTTTCCCCTATCTCCCTAAGCAGTGGGTCAAATTGATTAATCTTATTAACGGTTGAGATGAATTGCTCAAAACAAGATATCATCAGTATTTAGATAATTTTAAAATTTTTTTTTGGGTCAAGGGGCGAGAATTTTATTGTGGGGGCTAAGGTATTTTTAGGGTTAGGGTTTTATATTTATGTACTCAAGGGAAATCATGATTATCAAAGGGTTTGACTTAGTTTTCGCCCCATTGTCAACCTCACATCAGTAGCACTCAAAATCAAGAAAGAATAAAAGGGCTAAAAAGCTGATTAGATAAGGATTGTAGTCAGTTTGTGCCTTAAACACTCTAAGAAAATTTTTGCATAGCAAATCTGCCCAAGAGAAAATGTTACATTGGATACAGATTTGAATTGAATTCCGTGACAGCACTGGGGAGGCAAGAGGAAGCTAACTCGGTGTTTCTTTTCCCAAGAAGGGGAGAGGAATGGAGAATGGAGAATGGGGAATGGGGAATGGAGAATTAAAAATTAATTGTTAAAGAGAGACAGGAGGCAGAAGCGTTAATATTTAGCGGTAAAGACTTGAAAATTAAATTCTAAATTCGCGCATTCTCAACGATTCTTCAACATTTCAATAATTTTTGTGTTGGCTTTAGGAAAGGGAAAACTATCAATTTCGGCTAAACTTACCCAACGTATTTCTTCACATTCAATGGGTTTTGGTTCTCCTTGTAAATAGCGACAAAGATGTACATATAAAGTCACTTTAAAATGGGTATAAGCATGATCTAAAGTCACTAAATGATCCCCCACTTCGATGTCAATATCAATTTCTTCTTTAATCTCTCGTTTGATACAGTCTTCTACCGTTTCATTGGCTTCTATTTTCCCCCCAGGAAACTCCCATAACCCTCCTAATAACCCTTTACTGGGACGGCGATCGATTAAGATTAAACCAGCGTCATTATAGATAACAGCAACACCAATTTTTTTATGGGGGAGAGGTTTAGCGGTTTCAGTCATGGGAAGTTGATTTTGTTGGCCTTGTTGATAAGCTTGACAGTGAGATATCCAGGGACACAGTAAACATCTTGGCCTAGTTTTAACACAAATTTCTGCTCCTAAATCCATCAAAGCTTGATTAAAGTCTCTGGGGTTATTTGCATCCAGGATAAGATCAGATAGTTGCCATAAAGATTGTAGTCCTTTTTTGGGAGGAACAGACAAAGCCATTAAACGAGATAACACTCGCTTTACATTACCGTCTAAAATAGAGATAGGTTGGTTAAAGGCTGCGCTAAGAATGCCTCCTGCGGTGGTGCGTCCAATACCCGGTAATTTGAGTACGTCGGGGAGTTGTTGCGGAAAGACTCCACCATACTCATGAAAAACGATTTGAGAGGCTTTGTGCAGATTTCTAGCACGACTATAGTAGCCTAGCCCTTCCCATGCCTTTAAGACCCCTTGTAGGTCGGCTGTGGCTAAACTTTCGAGGTTGGGAAAGGTGGCTAACCAACGTTGATAATAGGGAAGAACGGTTTTAACCTGGGTTTGCTGTAACATAATTTCAGAAACCCAGATCAAGTAAGGATCTCTGGTATCTCGCCAAGGTAACTGTCTGCCCTGTTCTTTGTACCAAGTTAACAGGGATTGTCTGAGATCGGGTAAATTAAAAACTGGCAACGCTTCATTTGCTACCAGTTTGCTTTGAGGCTTCAAAGATATCTTAATCTATTCGTCGTCTTGGAGGGTACTATTGATAGCTTGTAGAGACTTTTCAAAATTTAGTCGTTGTTCTGCATTCCGTAAGAAATAACCACTCATCATTGCTGAGGCTAATAATTTTCCTAAATGATCTCGACTGGTACTAACGGTTACGCCAAAATGTTCTGAAGGAAGATTACCCAATAAACCAATAATATTACGTTCCATCACTTGAAACACTTCTGCTGAGTCAGGTTTAGACAGTTGAGAAATGGTTTCAGGACTTAGGGACTGAACATATTTCCACAAGGTATCCCCCGTTTCATTTTCATTACCAAAAAAGTTCTGAGAACGGTTTAATTCATTATTCACTGTTGGCCTCCTGTGGATGTTAGTTGGGTATCTTTAGCAATATAAATTGAATGGATACTATGAAATGAATTATCTTTCCCCTCTACTGTAACAAGATTTTTAGCAAAATAGTGGTCGGTAGAACCGAACCGTAAATTCCGATCCTCCGACCTATCATCACCTTTGAGAATTCAACTAGCTAAATATTCTTGAATATTTGCTTTTCTTTTTCTCAGTTTAGATAAGGCTTCTCTTTCAATTTGTCTAACTCGTTCTCGACTAATATTGAGACGACTGCCAATTTTAGCCAGGGTTAGGGGTTGTCCATCCACCAGTCCAAATCGCAAGGCAATGACTTGTTTTTGCTGAGTGGTTAAGTCTTCCATCAGTCTTTCTAAGTCAAATTGTAAGGAGGAATGGGTGGCAAAGTCTTCAGGGGACTGACCATCATCTTCTAGGAGTTCCCCAAGTTCTGTGTCTTGGTTGTCTCCTACCCGTAAATCTAAGGATAGGGGTTGACGGGCCCTTTCTAGGTATTCTCTGACTTGTTTAGGCGTTAACTCTAGTTCTTCTGCTAACTCAACAACAGTGGCGGCCCGACCTTTTTCTTGAGAGAGTTCTCGTTGGGCTTTTTTGATTTTATTGAGTTTTTCGGTGATGTGAATGGGCAGACGAATGGTACGACTTTTTTCGGCGATCGCCCTGGTAATGGCTTGACGTATCCACCAGTAAGCGTAGGTTGAGAAGCGATAGCCTTTGGTGGGGTCAAATTTTTCTACCCCTCGCTGCATCCCAATGGTTCCTTCTTGGATGAGATCCAATAGGTCTAAGTTCCGCTTAAGGTACTTTTTGGCCACGGAAACCACTAGGCGCAAGTTGGCTTCTACCATTTTCCGCTTGGCCGCTTCTCCTGCTGCAATGAGGGTACGCAATTCTTTTTTTGAGATTTTCGCTGCTTTGGCCCACTGGGTTTCTGTGGGTTCTTTGCCTGTTTCTTCAATGATACTCTCTCGCAGTTTCTCTAAGTTAACGAATCGTTGGACTCGTTTGGCATAGAGAATCTCTTCTTCATGGGTTAGCAGAGGGACGCGACCGATCTCTTTGAGATACGCCCGAACCGGATCAGGATTACTTTTAGTTAGCTTCATAAGAGATTTTTTATGTAGTAGTTCAATGTCACGGAATGAAGAGTAAGAAATAGTGATATATAAAAGGGAAAGCTTATCGTAGCAGAAATCGGACGATAATTTCTGCTTTATTAGGTTTTTGTTATGAAGTCATGGCCTTCACCATGGGATCAGGGCGTTTCAACAGGATATCATAAAAATGTATTTCTATTTAGGTATGAATTCCTAGTTTTTGGGTTAGTTCCTTAACAATACTACACATTTTTGTTAACTTCTGTAAACTTTTTGACGATTCTTAGGTTGGACTGGCAATCTCTGATGATTGTTCCTGGGAGAATTGAGAATTATCTATTGTTATTATTTATTGAAGGAGAAAATCAGGTCATCTAATTGGGCGTAGTCAGGTAAGGTTGTATCGATAAACACACCGTTTCTTATCACTTGGCGATCGCTTTGGGGACGGGAAAATAATTCACTGAAATAGCGGGCTTTAAATATGATTAAATCTGCGTTTAATCCCACTCCTATTTTACCTAAATTGGGTAAGTCCATCAATTGTGCAGGGATTTTATTCACACTAGCAACCCAGTCATCATAATTGGTATCTAAATGGCAGATTCTTACTGCTTCTTTTAGGACTTCTAATCCATCATGATTGCCAAATCCATAAAAGGGATCTCGACAATTATCACTGGCAAAAGCGACAGGAATTCCTTGTTTTTTAAGGCCATGAACATCAGTAATCCCTCTCCATTTTGGTGTTTTTCCTGGGGTCCTATCTTGGAGATATAAATTACATAAGGGCAAACTAATTATATGAATATTTGCTTCTTCAACTAATTGCATCGTTTCTTTTACTAATTCCTCAGATTGTTGAGATAAACTACAACAATGTCCACAATTAATTTTGTTTTGGAATTCATGTTTAATGGCTGTTTCTGCAATCTTTTTTAAACAAATTGAGTTAGGATTATTGGTTTCATCTGCATGAAAGTCGAGGTCTAAGTTTCTTTCTTTTGCTAGGGTAAAAACTTTATCTAATTCTTGCTCAAGTTGAGGATTAATATAGGCAACACCTCCTAATATTTGTCCATAGTTTGCCACTAAATCAGCTAAATTTTCTCCTTCTGGAGTTAAAAAGTAATCTAACGAGACTAAAGAAACTGCTTGTAAAATTAGTTTATTTTGCCATCTATTTTTTAATTCTTCAAACACCTTAAAACTTATCTTACCTTGTTCTCCAAAAGAGTCTAAATGGGTTCTAATAGCAATAGTTCCTTGTGCATAACTACATTGTAAACCAAACTCCATCCGTCGATAAACATCATCAAAGTTCCAATTTTTTTGAGAAGCTTCAATACAAAGATTTAACGCTTCTGTAAAGGTTCCAGAAACATTAGGCGATCGCTCCCAAATATGTACTTTATCAAGATGGGTATGACTATCTATAAAACAAGGAAAAATAATCCCTTTTTTAACATCAATATAAGGTAATTCAGGAAGTTGAGAAGTGTGAGGAATAATTGAGATAATTTTATTTTGATCAATTTCTAAATCTACATGACATAATTGTTCTCTTGTCTGGGGTTTAATAGAAACATTTTCTAACAGACAGAGAGGAATATGAGCATTTTTTAGCCAAAAGCGATCGCCTAAGTTATTAAACATTTAATATTTAGAATTTTTTTTAATTATAATATGATTATTCAAAGTAGGGTGGGTTAGACGGCTATAATTTCGGTTTTTATACAAATATAAAAATCTATCGTAACCCACCATGTTAGTTAAAACAGTTAATTAATTATGACAAGTCAACAACATTCAGGAAGTGGAGATAACGTTGCGGGAGATAAAAAAGTTTATGTTTCTGCCCCTCCACAACCTTTAACCGAAATCCCTCAATATATTCCTTATATTGGGACAGAGATTTTTGTAGGAAGGGTTAAAGATTTGGAAAATATTGATAAAATTTTGAACAATAATCAATTTTTATCTATTACGTCTGTGACGGGAATGGGAGGTGTAGGAAAGACTGAGTTAGCGGTACAATATGCACTCAGATATCAACAAAATTATTCGGGTGGTATTTGTTGGATAGAAGCAAAAAGAAGTGATCTTATGGGTCAAATTATTTCTTTTTGTCAGTCGGTAGATATTAATCCTCCTGACTATTTACAAACGATACAAGATAGGCTTAATTATTGTTGGAATCATTGGATAGAGGGCAATGTTTTACTGATTTTTGATGATGTTCAAAGTTACAACAATATTAAAAATAGTTTGCCACCTAAAAATAATAAGTTTAAGGTTATTGTTACCAGTCGTCAGAAGTTGGGACGGTTACAGCAATTAAAGTTACAGGTATTAGAACCAGCAGAAGCTTTAGAACTTTTAATGCAAATAGTAGGAGAAGAAAGGATTAATAATGAACTAGAAATAGCTAAAAAGTTATGTGAATGGTTAGGATATTTACCATTAGGTTTGGAGTTGGTAGGAAGATATATCTATAATGATGATTTTTTGACCATTGAGGAGACATTAGAGTTATTAAAAGCGGAGAAGTTAGCAGCAGAAGCATTATTAAACCCCGATGAAGATGAAGGGGATATGACTGCACAGTTAGGGGTTGCAGCAGCGTTTAAATTATCTTGGGATAAGTTATCAGCAGAAGGTCAAAAATTAGGTTGTTATTTAAGTTTGTTTGGTGCAGAATTATTTGATTGGTCGTGGGTAGAATCTAGTAATGTTTATGATGTTAAAATCTTGAATAAAGCAAGACGAGATGATTTATTAAAATATGACCTATTACAACTGAATAAAGAAGAATACAGAGATAAACCTTTACTCAGTTATCATCCTTTGGTTTATCAATATTTTGCTGGTAAGTTTCAGGAGTTAGAAAATAGAGAAGAATTAAAACATAAATTTTGTAAAAGTCTGATTCCTGTTGCTCAGTCTATTGATGATAGTCCAACTTTAAAAGAGATTAAAAAATTTGCTATTGCTGTTCCTCCTCTGGAGATGATAGCAACAGTAATGAGAGATAAGATTGACGATGAAGATATTTATTGGCCGTTTATTGGACTGGGAAGATTTTATGAAGAACAAACCAATTATCAAGAAGAAGAAAGATGGTGCAAAGACTGTTTATCTGTTTGTCAAGAGCGTTTTGGGCAGGAACATTATTATGTTGCTATTAGCATGAATAATTTAGCAAAACTATATAGAATACAAGGAGAATATAAAGCAGCAGAATCTCTATATACAAAGGCTCTAACTATGTTTAAAAAACTTTTGGGAACCCAAAATCTTTTTGTAGCTAGGAGTATGAATAATTTGGCAGAACTATACACCAAACAAGGAAAGTATGAAGCAGCAGAATCTGGATATAAATCTGCTTTAGCTATTAAAAAAAATCTCTTAGGAGAGGAACATACTGATGTTGCTCTAGGTATGAATAATTTAGCAGAACTATACACCAAGCAAGGAAAGTATGAAGAAGCAAAATCTCAACATAAATCTGCTTTAACTATGTTGAAAAAGCTTTTAGATAAAGAACATCCCTTGATTGCTACTAGCATGAATAATTTGGCAATACTATACAAAATACAAGGAAATTATGAGAAAGCAGAAACTCTTTACATGAAGGCTTTAGCTATGAGAAAAAATCTCTTAGGCGAGGAACATAATGATGTTGCTAGTAGCATAAATAATTTGGCAGAACTATACGCAGAACAGGGAAAATATCAAGAAGTAGAATCTTACTATGTCAAAGCATTAGCCATTATTATTAAGCTGTTAGGAGAAGAACATCCCGATGTTGCTAGTGGCATGAATAATTTGGCATTATTGTATAAAATACAAGGAAATTATGAGAAAGCTGAAACTTTATATAAAAAGACTTTAGCCATGAACAAAAAGTTTTTAGGAAAAGAACATATTGAGGTAGCTAAAAGTATGAATAATTTGGCAGGATTATACGATGCAAAAGGGGAGTATAAAGAAGCTAAAACTCTTTATATAAATGCTCTAAAAATGAAAAAAAAGCTACTAGGAGAACAACATGATAGTGTAGCTCTAAGTATGAATAATTTAGCTTTCTTCTACTATTCACAAGGAAAATATGAAGCGGCTGAACCTCTGTATGTGGATGCTTTAGCTATGAATAAAAAGCTCTTAGGGGAGAAACATACCCATGTTGCTGTGACTATGAAGAATTTGGGATTAGTGTACACATCACAAAGAAAATATGAAGCAGCAGAACCTCTATTTTTAGAAGCGATAAACATCTTAGAAACTGTCTTAGGAAACGAGCATTCTTCGACAATTACAGTACGAAATAATTATCAAAAAATGCTGGATGAGATGGGATAATTATCAGGAAAAATAGATATGTGGGCATAATAATATTATGCCCCTACGAGATATTAAATAATTAATTTTGAACTTCGTAGGGGTTTAACACTGTTAAACCAAAAACATGGTTAAAGTTTTGTGATACTGTTAAATTTATATTTCAATTTAAGATTAGATGAAATGGCAATTACATCCCTTGATGAGCATCCAGATGAAGAAAGATATGTCACAATAGGAATGAGTGCGATATGACAACTTCTAGTCGTTGTCTATACCTATAGAGGTAATCAAATCAGAATTATCTCTGCTCGAAAAGCAACCAAAACAGAAACAGCAATTTATTTAGAATAAATATCATGAAAGATAATTATGATTTTTGTAAAGGAAAAAGAGGTGCAGTACAACCTATTCCATCTCATCAAACAAAACTAACCATTTTAATTGATAATGATCTCTTAGAATGGTTTGGTGAACAAGTTGATGAAGCAGGAGGAGGTGATTATTTAACGCTAATTAATGAAGTCTTACGAGACTATGTAGAAAAAAGCAAGCATCAAAACAATAAATAAGAAATTAAATCGACTTAAAATGGGTCGATAAATATGAGAAAAAGTAAAAGATTACAATGGATAGTTAATTAATAAATTAACTTGTATCATAAAATATGGACACCTAACCCACCCTACATAAAATTCATTTCAAACTGTTACAATAAAAACTAAAACATAATTATTTTTTACCCTTAACCCGATGACAAACCATAACCCAATTGCCAATAAATTAATCAAGAAAGAAGTGATTTAAGCAGGTCGATGAAAATCAAGTTACAATAGAAGATGAGAGTTACGAGTCAGAACAGAAAGTGTGATTATAATATCCATTCTTTTGTCGCTACCATTTTACGCTCAATTCGACCTCGTGACTTAAGTTTTCCGCAGTTGAAATGAAAATTGATGGAGGCTTAACATTATGGATTTGAGTATCATCAAAGAATTTGAAGGTTGTCGTCTCGAAGCCTATAAAGATGTTGTTGGTGTGCCAACCATTGGCTATGGGTGTACTTTTTACCCTGATGGGAGAAAAGTCAGCATGGGTGACAAACTAGCCAACGAAAAGGAAGCCAGCGATTTACTAGAGCATCTGATCAACAAAGATTTCTTGCCAATTGTTAGCCAGATACCAACCTGGGGCCAAATGAATACCCATCAACAAGAGGCAGTCCTCTCTTTTGCCTATAATCTAGGTGCTCACTTTTACGGTAACTCAGGGTTTGAGTCAATAACCCGCTTACTAGGAGATCCCAGACAATGGAATGATCCAGCAGAAGTTCAACGGGTCTTTGGTTTGTATGTTAAAGCTGGTGGCAGAACCCTTGAAGGACTAGTCAGAAGGCGTAAAGCTGAGGCTGACTTATTCTGTAAGTCAGTTGCAGGGGAAACAAACGTTTCAGATGATAGAATAACAGCCCTATGTGATACTTGGTTGAAGAAGGATTGGACAAAGCAAGCTAGTCAGCTAGATGAGACACAGAAAGCTTTTGCTCCCATGGGCAAATTTTACTTCTTTGAAGAACTAGAGGAAAATAGTCTTGAGACTGACATGGCAAGACATGCTCAAGTGAAATTAACCAACGGTACGGGGATTTGGTATATCTTCTCTGAACACTGGGAGTTTCCTTGGGAAGAAGACATCTCCCCCGTCTTTGAGGATTTACCAGAATGGGATCAAGTTCGTTGGGATGATTGGTCTTGTCCAGTGAGTACATACTTTACCGTAGGTGAAGTCACTTTATATAAGCAAGACAGAATCCCTTCGGATCAGGTGATCAAGCAACGTGCCGTCGAGATTGCCCGTCAACTTGATCATGTAAGAAGATGGTGGGGTTCTCCCCTTCTAGTTAACTCTTGGTATCGTCCACCTCATGTAGAGAGTCAAGTTGGTGGTTCTGGTGCTAACCATCCCTATGGTTTCGCTGTTGATCTCAGACCGAAAGAGGGTTCTGTCTGGGACTTACAAGCCCGATTTGAAAGGGAATGGTTCGATGCTGGTAAGTGGAAAGGGGGTTTTGGTCGTGGAGCTAACAAAGGCTTTATTCATTTAGATTTACGACAACCTGAAAGCCCTCGCAAGTGGAATTATTAAATGCGTTGGTAGTGAAGAGATACCCCTTGACTAAGGGGTATCTCTTTAACGTAGCAAAATTGCGAATTTTTAACTAAACTGTTTTTCGATCTCAATTTCAAGATCAAACAACATTTGTAACGACTGTAAACATTTTTGTCTTGCTTCTATGTCTTGTTGCGCCCGCAATTGTACCATTGGTTCGTGTAATATTTTATTAACGATCCCTCTGGTTAACGCTTCAATGACCTCTTGATGTTTCTCAGCAAACTCAGTTCCGAGACGGGATAACGCCTTTTCTAACTCTTGTTCGCGGATGCTTTCGACTTTCGTTCTTAAACAGCTAATGGTGGGAACCGTCTCCAAGGAACGCCACCACAGTTCAAAAGCTTCCACTTCCTCTTCTAATAACCCTTCTGCTTCTAAGGCCATTTGACGACGACTCGCATGGTTTTGAGCCACCACTGCCTTTAAATCATCTACATTATAAGCTTCAACAATCTCCATTTCTTGGACATTAGTTGCCACATTACGAGGCACAGAAATATCAAATAACATCAATCCTTGTTCAACGGATACTACCTCTGTGAGATTATCCTTATGTAAAATGGGTTCAGTTGCCCCTGTACTGGTAAACACCAGATGAGAGTTACCCACCACCGTCATCATCTCATTGAGAGACATGAGAGTTAACTCTGCTTGAGGAAACTTCTTGGCTAACTCTTCGGCCCGACGTTGGGAACGGTTCACAATGGT
Organism: Crocosphaera sp.; assembly: GCA_051439445.1. Classification (GTDB taxonomy): domain Bacteria; phylum Cyanobacteriota; class Cyanobacteriia; order Cyanobacteriales; family Microcystaceae; genus Crocosphaera. The sequence goes on along the minus strand of JBFRWG010000032.1, from coordinate 3,991 downwards.
GATAGAAGTTGCACCTTTAGCCACAAGATGTTTAACCAATAAACAGGCCATTTTTCCTGCGCCGATAATACTAATCTCACGACTAGCGAGATCATCCACTTTGGTTATGGCTAATTCTACCGCAGCCGAACTGATAGACACAGCACCGGTACCGATATTGGTTTCGCTACGGACTCTTTTTCCGGCTGTGATCGCTTGTTTAAAGAGGCGATCGAGTAATCTACCGATTCCCTTGTATTTTTGGGATAGTTTATGGGTGGTTTTAACCTGGGCTAAAATTTGTCCTTCCCCTAACACTAAACTTTCTAACCCTGCAGCTACTCTCAACAGGTGACGCACTGCGTCTTGATGAAGGAGGGTAAATAAGTAACGGCGAAGATAACTCAGAGGAATATGGCCGGTTTCCGATAAAAATTGAGTAATCTCGACAACGCCCTTTTCCGTATCTGTCACCACCGCATAGATTTCGAGACGGTTACAGGTGCTAATAACGGCCACCTCTTCAATATGAGGATAACCCTTTAAATGGATCAAGGCTTCTTCGATTTTAGCCTCTTGGATGCTTAACTTTTCTCGGACTTCAACTGGGGCGGTTTTATGACTCAAGCCCACCACTGCAATGTTCATAAGTTCTCCTACAAGGGTTTAAGCTTGCGTGAATTGAAAATGAAATAAGTGCTACTTTCTCTAATTGTTGCAATTTAGACCCAAATTGCCCCGATCACCAATAGTTTGACAACAATCTTTATAAAACTTTAAAAAAGCAACTTAACTCTGGGGTAGCTATACTAGGTCATCAGAGTCTCTTTAGTCTCTCATCTCTCGTCTTGATTATTGCTATTTCTGACCAATATTTTAATGTTCTTGGGATAAGGAGGTAGGGAACAACTTCCCTGCCTCCTCACTAACCTAATGTTTCTCCGTTAGGAAAGTCTTATTTGAGTTCGATGTACTTAGGCTGTTCTTGGATATGGATGGTATCAACGAAACGAGCAGTCTTAGACTGACTAGAGATAACCAAACTTTGGGTTCTGGCACCACCGTGGAAGAAGCGAACCCCTTCCATTAAGGTTCCAGGAGTAATACCACAAGCTGCAAATAGCACAGTGTCACCACTGGCTAACTCACTATCGGTATAAACTCGATCAGGATCTTCGATACCCATCTCTTTGAGACGATCAAGATTACCTTGTTTACTTTCCCCAATTAATCCAGTTTTGACAATTTCAGGATCATAGATTAACTGTCCTTGGAAATGACCTCCTAAACAACGCATAGCGGCTGCAGAAATCACCCCTTCAGGAGCAGCACCGATACCCATTAAGGCGTGGATATTGGTTCCAGCAAACCCGCAAGAAATAGCAGCAGAAACGTCACCATCACTGATGAGACGAACCCGCGCCCCAGCTTGACGAATTTCTTGAATTAATTCTTTGTGACGAGGACGATCCATCACCACAACCACTAATTCTTCAACGTTACGTTCTAGACATTCGCCTAAGATTTTTAGGTTTTCGGTAGCTGATTTATTAATATCAACTTTACCTTTAGCCGCAGGGGGGGCTGCGAGTTTCTTCATATAGAAGTCAGGCGCAGCAAATAAGCCGCCTTTTTCAGAAATAGCCAAAACTGCCATCGAACCGTTTTGCCCGTAAGCAACGAGGTTGGTTCCTTCGCAAGGATCAACGGCGATGTCAATTTCGATTAATTCGTCGGGGTTACAGAAAGCTTTGGCATCTTCACGGGTGCAAATGCCCACTTCTTCGCCAATATAGAGCATGGGAGCGTCATCCCGTTCCCCTTCTCCGATGACGATGCGACCACGCATATGAATTTTGTTCATTCTTTCGCGCATGGCTTCTACTGCGACTTCGTCAGCAGTATTTTTTTCACCTTTCCCCATCCATTTGGCTGAGGCGATCGCCGCTTGTTCGACGACTTCAATGATTTCTAAACCTAGTGTACTTTCCAAGGTATGTCCTCCCTTATCTGCTTATCTTAAGTTCTCAGGCGTGGTCTTAAAATTTAAACCTCAGTCAAAAGTCTATCAGAGTTCGGGACTCTCATTAAATATTTGTTTAAGATTTGTCCCCATTACTTGTTAGCAATTAATAGCAGTTTTCATATCCAGAGACTAACCATCTCCATAAACATTCCTCCCACACTCCCCACCCCTCCGACACTTCCCACACTCAACTTCACTAAAATATTCATACACTCAATTGAAAACTGCTATAAGGGGGTTTTTCTGTGCTGAGATGGCCATATTCGGTTTACCCCAGAGATACAATTGTATTTTTGTCTACACTGAACCCTTCAAGTGTCCTTTGTTCTTTCCAGACTCCCAAGGTGTAACTGCTTTCCTTAAGGCGTGTCTGCAAAGTTACACAAATCTTAGTTGAGGGGAGCAGGGGAAGCAGGGGAGGCAGAGGAAGCAGAGGGGGAAATTAGTTTATTTTTAATGTTCTAATAGTTTGCAGACAGACCCTAGAGTGAGTAGCAAAACGGCTTAACCCAGTCACAACTCAGAAGTTGTTTTTGAGATAGAGATTTATGCTCCGTCCCAAAAACGATGGGTTCCTTCAAAGGCTGGGTTTTAGACCCAATTATTTTCGTTAAACTTATTTTGGTTATTTTTCAACAATTATCATTAAACCTTTAATGACTTCTTCTAATTCTTTAACTTTATTTTCAAGATAAGTCACTCTTTTCTGTAAATCATTTTTTGGCTCTGTTATAGATGTTTTTTTAATGGCTTTTATTAAATTATCCCAACCTGTTTGACAAGTTATACCATAGTTGTTCTTATAAAATTTGTAAGCTTCTTTATAATTCTTATATTTCTTTTTAAGCTCTTCTTTGGTAATAGCATTCGTTGGTGATGATAGTAAATTAGAAGATTTTTTAGAATCATGTCTTACTGTTCGCTCTTCTAGTTTTTGCAAGAGTTCTTCATTTTTATTGAGTGATTTAGCTGCAAGTCCAAAAATTTGAGAAGACACCTCAATATCTTCTTTAATACATTGATCTAAGTCCTCGATAATATCATCTAAGCGAGATTTCATAATGTTTTTTCCTATGGGGTTTAAAATTAATGTTTATCTGGAAATTGCCTCTATTGTTTCTTCTTGTAAATTATCTTTATAATCATAAGGAGTATAAGGTTCAATAAATTGGTGTCTTTCTTCATTACTCATTTCATACCCAAAAATAGTTTCAATAAGTCCGACTATCAGAGATAATTTCATGGGATAATTTGTAGTTGCTTTAACCTGTTCAGTCACTATTTTTGCTTCTGTATCAATTTTCTTTAAAGTGCGACTCACTTGCTCATATCTCTGAAGATTTTGTTGTTTTTGTTTGGCTAATTTTTCAAGTGTCTCAAAAGATTGCAAATTGAGTTGATTTTGATAATCTTCTATTTCCAACTGATGGTCTTTTTGTAATTGGTTAATCTGGTTATTTTTCTCGGTATTCATTTGCTGTAATTCTTGATGATACTTTTCTTCTAATTTATTCGTTATCAGTTTAGTCTCTGTATCAACTTTTTCTAATTCTTCGGTAATATAATTTAATTCTTCAATTGCTTGCTGTTTTTGAGTCGTTAATTCTTTTATTTTTTTCTCATATTCTTTGATATCTAATAATTGTAAATTTTCCTTGTTATTTTCTTCCCATATTCTTGCTGAATTTTGTAACTGTTCTAATATGTTCTTGATCTGACACAATTGAAATTGTATTTTTTCCTGTTCTTGTTGATAAGTAACTTGAGAAGTATCCTCTTGATTTTGAGAAGCTTCTATCAATAAATCAAGATGAGTATGACTCAATTGATTAATCTCAGTTAACCTGTTTAAAGTATCTTCAATTTGAGTTAATCTATTTTGTGTTTTTTCCTGTTCTTGTTGATAAGTAACTTGAGAAGTATCCTCTTGATTTTGAGAAGCTTCTATCAATAAATCAAGATGAGTACGACTCAATTGATTAATCT
>JBFRWG010000031.1:0-10501 GCA_051439445.1 Crocosphaera sp. | reverse complement strand
TTATAAGTTTCATGTAATCTTAGTTGTTCATTGAATTGATTTACCTTGATTGTTTTTTCCTAGCTTTCTATCATATTTTTCCAATGTTTTGTTTGCTATTCAACACTTATGGCTAACTCAGATATCCTATTAATAGCATTAATATTAACTGCTCGATGTGATTCTATATTTCTTAATTCTATACCCAAAGATGATGAATCTAAAATATTACTGGTTTTACTCCTGGCTAAAGTATTTAAGTGTTCTAATAAAGGTTTTGTTGCTTGTTTAAAAAATAAATTATCATTAAGTAATTCTTGTCTTAAAACATTCAAATCAGGAAACTTAGGTTGTTGAAAAAAGGGATCAAATTTGTCTTTCATTCGACTAAGATAATTATCCAACTTAGAAATTTGCTTTTCTATTCTAGTACATGAAAACTAAAATTGTGTAATATCTAAAAAAATTCCCTAAAAATTTAATATTATTTTAGTTTTTGTTTTTTTTGAATGTTGAGACAAAATGTAATTTCATCTACTCTCTAATGAAATATAAACCCGATAATATGGCACAATTTAAAAGGATAACGATTAACATACCCACTTTTTATTGTCCATGACCGCAAGTATACCCGAACTACCCACCCAATACGACCCCAAAACCACCGAGGCCAAATGGCAAGACGCATGGGACACCCATCAAGTCTTTAAAGCAGATAACAGCAAGGAAGGTGAAACCTATTGCATTGTCATTCCTCCCCCCAACGTTACCGGAACGCTTCATATGGGTCATGCGTTTGGAGACTGTCTCATGGATGTATTGGTGCGCTATCATCGGATGTGCGGTCATAATACCCTTTGTCTACCTGGAACCGATCACGCGAGTATTGCGGTTCATACGATCCTGGATAAACAGCTAAAAGCGGAGGGTGTCACTCGTAAAGACATTGGTAGGAAAAAATTCTTAGAAAAAGCGTGGCAGTGGAAGCAAGAATCTGGGGGTAAAATTGTTAACCAGATGAAAAGAATAGGACTGTCTGCGGACTGGTCACGGGAACGGTTTACCCTGGATGAAGGGTTATCAAAAGCGGTTAGACAAGCCTTTGTCAAACTATACGAAGCGGGATTAATTTATCGGGGTAATTATTTAGTTAACTGGTGTCCTGCTTCTCTATCTGCGGTATCAGATGTAGAAGTAGAAAGTAAAGAGGTGGACGGTCATTTATGGCACTTTCGTTATCCCTTAAGCGACAATAGCGGCTATGTTGAAGTGGCTACCACTCGACCGGAAACCATGTTAGGAGATACAGGAGTTGCAGTTAATCCTAATGATGAAAGATACAAAAAATTGATCGGAAAAACCATAACTTTACCCATAGTTGGGCGAGAAATACCCATCTTTGCTGACGAATTAGTTGATCCCGAATTTGGTACCGGCTGTGTGAAAGTTACTCCGGCCCATGATCCCAATGATTTTGAGATGGGGAACCGTCATGAACTACCGTTTATTAATATTATGAATAAAGACGGGACAATGAATGAAAATGCAGGAATATTTGCAGGACAAGATCGCTATGTTGCCCGTAAAAATGTGGTTAAAAAGTTAGAAGAAGATGGCTTTTTAATCAAAATAGAAAACTATAGTCACACCGTTCCTTATAGTGATAGAGGGAAAGTTCCTGTTGAACCTTTATTATCTACACAATGGTTTGTAAAAATCGATCCCTTAGCTAAAAAAGCACTAAAGTGTTTAGACGAAAATAATTCACCTAATTTTGTTCCCCAAAGATGGACAAAAGTTTATCGAGATTGGTTAGTTAAGTTAAAAGATTGGTGTATTTCTCGTCAATTATGGTGGGGTCATCAAATTCCTGCATGGTATGTCATTAGCGAAACCAATGGAGAAATCACCGATAACACCCCATTTATTGTGGCACATTCAGAAGAAGAAGCTTTTGAAACAGCAAAAAAAGAATACGGAGATAACATCAAACTAGAACAAGATCCCGATGTCTTAGATACTTGGTTCTCTTCCGGTTTATGGCCGTTTTCCACATTAGGCTGGCCCGAAAATACAGAGGATTTAAACACCTATTATCCGACCAGTACCTTAGTAACAGGATTTGATATTATCTTCTTTTGGGTCGCCAGAATGACCATGATGGCTGGCTACTTTACCGATACAATGCCCTTTAAAGATGTCTATATTCATGGCTTAGTTAGGGATGAAAACGGCAAAAAAATGTCGAAGTCTGCTAACAACGGTATCGATCCTTTAATCTTAATTGAAAAATATGGGACTGATGCACTGCGCTATACTCTCATTAGAGAAGTAGCCGGTGCGGGGCAAGATATTAGCCTACAATACGATCGCAAAACTGACCAATCCGATTCCGTAGAAGCATCTCGTAACTTCGCCAACAAACTTTGGAATGCAGCCCGATTTGTGATGATGCACCTCAAAGGAGAAACCCCCCAAAGCTTAGGCACTCCTGAGATAGAGCAATTAGAATTATGCGATCGCTGGATACTCTCACGCTTTCATCAAACCGTCCAACAAACCAGAGGCCATATCGAAGCTTATGGCTTAGGAGAAGCCGCTAAAGGGCTGTATGAGTTCATTTGGGGAGATTTTTGTGACTGGTATATCGAACTGGTAAAAACCCGTCTCTGGGAGGAAACCCCCTCCCGCGATCTTGCCAGACAAACCTTAGCATACATCCTTGATGGCACCCTGAAGTTGCTCCATCCCTTCATGCCCCATATTACCGAAGAAATCTGGCAAACCCTCAGCCAAAGCAAGGATCAATTTATTGCCTTACAACCCTATCCTAACGTTGATAACAACCTGATTAACCCTGAGTTAGAAGAGTCGTTTACCCTCCTGTTTGAAACCATACGCACCCTAAGAAATATGCGCGCCGAAGCCGATATTAAACCAGGGGTTAAGGTTTCGGTGATTTTACAGAGTGAAAGTGAACAAGAACGAACTATCCTAGAAGCAGGCCAAAAATATATCCAAGACTTAGGGAAAGTTGAAAACTTAACCATTACCCCCCAACTTGCCCAACAGACGGAACAAGTCATTGCTGGAGTCGTCGGAACCATACAGGCCCTAATTCCTCTCTCTGGTGTGGTTGACATTGCCAGTCTTCGCGCCAAACTAGAGAAGAGTTTAGGTAAAATTGAGGCTGAGATTAAATCCCTCTCAGGCCGACTCAACAACCCAGGTTTTGTCAATAAAGCCCCTGAAGCGGTTGTTCAGGGGGCAAGAGAAGCCTTAGCAGAAGCCGAAAAACAAGCCGAAATTTTACGCAAACGTCTTAAGCGTCTGCAATAATAGAGACTGCCACCCTGCCAACCCCATAACCCACTATGTTGCACCTAGCCCAAGTGAAAAAAAATCCCAATTCAGGGGAGATGGAACTTTTGTTGCTGGCACGCCAAACCTCAGATGATCTTTGGGATATCATGTCGACTCAAGTGATCCCCTCGCAGTTTCCTGTTCCTTGTGGGGATGGAGTTTTAGTGTTAGTTAAACTAGACGGTGAGCAAAAAATTATAGAAATAGAAGAGGCAAAAGACTGGGTTATGGGGTTAGTTGAAACCTATTTAACCAGTGATCTGATTACCCCTGAATGGATCGAAAAAGAACAAGAAAAAGTTGAGCAATGGCGACAAGAAATTACAGTAAAAAGTCTTGATTTAACCCGTCGTCAATTAGAACTAGAAACACAAAAAGAGCAATTACAGGAATTAGAAACTAAGCTAAAAAAAGGGGAAGAATAGTGATACTAAATAATCATGAAAAGCTATGAGAATTTATGGAAATAGAGTATTAAAGACATTACCAGGGGAGTTAACTCGTCCCACCTCAGCCAAAGTTAGAGAAGCATTATTTAATATTTGGCAAGGTAAGATAACAGGGTGTCGCTGGTTAGATTTGTGTGCGGGGAATGGTTCAATGGGGGCAGAGGCATTATGTCGTGATGCTTCTCTTGTGGTGGGTATTGAAAAGTATGGAAAAGCTTGTAAAATTATTGCTGAAAATTTGCAAAAAATAGCTAAAAATGAGCAAAAAATTCAAGTAATTAAAGGAGACATTATCAAAGTATTAAAAACCTTAGAAGGCAAAAAATTTGATCTGATTTATTTTGATCCCCCTTATCAAAGTCAGTTATATCAATCTGTCTTAGAGATGATTGTAACTTATAAAATTTTAGAACAACAGGGAGAAATAGCGGTAGAACATAACCGAAAATTTTGGCAAGAAAGAGAAATAAAAGGATTAACAATGGTTCGAGAGAAACACTATGGCAGTACCAGTTTAACCTTTTATCAATAGTCCGACACGAAAACGTCATCTCACTGTCATAGGCCTGTCATATCCCCCTACTAGATTAGAAAGTGTCAGTCCAAAGCCGTTTTCCCATCATTTACTCCTCATAAGGACTGACTTTTCTCTATTGTTGACAGTATAAATAACACAAGCCATGAAAAACCATAGTTTAAATCAATCGTATCCATCAGCCAAAATAAAGGACTCTCACGGTTCTATCCTGCAAAAACCCCTGACTTATCTTTCCCTAATTGTCTTAGGAATGGGAGTTGGTGTGGTGGGAACAATCACCTATAGTTATCCCCATCTTTTTAGTCAAAAGACAGATACCATAGCCCCATCAACCCCCACTGAAATTCCGCAAAAATCCACGGCTTTACCTCCCTTAAGTTCCGAAAACTTTGTCACAGATGTCGTTAAAAAGGTGGGTCCTGCTGTGGTGAGAATTGATGCCTCTCGAAGGGTAAAAACCGAGGGTAATCCTATGTTTGACGATCCTTTTTTCCGTCGCTTTTTTGGCTCACAAAGTCCTAATATTCCCAATCAAGAAATTAAACGAGGAACCGGTTCAGGATTCATTTTTAGTGAAGACGGAAAAATTATCACCAATGCCCATGTTGTGGAAGGAACTCAAGAAGTTACTGTTACCTTAAAAGACGGTCGAACTTTCACCGGAAAAGTGTTAGGAACTGATTCGGTTACTGATGTGGCTGTCATTAAGATTGAAGCAGATAACTTACCAACAATTAAACTAGGAAACTCCGACAATCTTAATGTAGGAGAATGGGCGATCGCTATTGGTAATCCTTTGGGTTTAGATAATACTGTCACCACCGGAATTATTAGTGCTACAGGGCGACGGAGTTCTCAAGTTGGGGTTGGAGATAAACGAATTGACTTTATCCAAACCGATGCCGCCATTAATCCTGGAAACTCTGGAGGGCCTCTTCTCAATGCGAGGGGAGAAGTTATCGGTGTTAATACAGCTATCATCAAAAATGCGCAAGGAATTGGTTTTTCAATTCCCATTAATAAAGCTCGCCAAATTGCTGAACAATTAATTGCGAAGGGAAGAGTTGACCATCCTTATTTAGGCATTCAGATGGTACAAGTGACCCCACAAATTAAACAAAAATTACAAGAAATGGGAGACTTAACGGTTAATATAGACTCAGGGGTTTTGATTGTTAAAGTCGTTCCTAACTCCCCTGCTGCCGCCTCTGGGTTAAAAGCAGGAGATATCATCCAATCGATTCAACAAACACCCGTAAAAACGCCAACCGAAGTCCAACAAGCAGTGGAAAAAGTAAGTGTCGGAACTGTCTTACCCGTAGAAGTTGAACGGAATGGCAAACGGTTAACGCTCAATGTAGAAGTTGGGGTTTTACCTAAGAATTAATTAGAGGTGAGTTTATAGTCACCTCAGCAAGTTATTGACTCTCTTTGGCTGCTTTTTGAATCTTTTCCTTAGGAAAGCGACGACGACGACTATACCAAGTTCCTCCCCCAACAAGAATCCCAGTTAATGCGAAAGCAAATAGGAGAGGCATGACATTTCCTTGAGAAAGGGATTGAAATCCCGCCCCCATCATCACAAAAGGTAAAATACCGGGTAAAGTTCCCACTGTTGTGCCAATAAAGTAGTCTCGAAAGCGAATGGAAGTCAGTCCGGCAGCAAAGTTAACAATACCATAGGGAATAATGGGCATTAAACGAATGGCAATCATATAAAATAGCCCTCCGTGATACATTTCTCCGTCGATTGCTTCCCATTTTCCAGCTAGTTTCCGACTCATATATTCTCTACCAATGGTACGAGTGAACAGAAATGCAATAACCGCAGCTAACAAAGCAGCAAGGGTTGTCCAAAGGGTTCCCCACCATATCCCAAATAATACCCCACCGCTTAAGTTCAGGGGGGTAGACGGCAAAATAAAGAGGGTGGCAATGGTATAGAGAATCATGTAGAGAATGGGGGCCCAAATGCCCATTTCTCCTAACCAAACTTGTAATTTTTCTGGATCTAGTTCCCGCAGAAGGATAATACCAATAATGGTGACGGCAACGCAAAAAACTAGTAAGAGGATGATTCCTGATTTTTGTTTGAACACGGGTGTGAGTTTCCTGGCGACACTTTTAAGTCCCTAGGGTATCATAAGATGTTTAAAATGGCTTCATTAAGTCTTCAATGAGAATTTTACTACCAATAAAAATTAAGGACAGACCCCCTAAGACTTCAATCTTTTTGTTGAAAATACTGCCAAACTTATGACCTATAAAAACACCAATAAAAGAGAGAAAAAAGGTGATTAATCCGATTATAGTACAAGGAAATAAAATAGATGTTTTTAATAAAGATAGTCCTAAACCTGCTGCTAAGGCATCAATACTGGTGGCCAGGGCAAGTGCGAATAAAGTGTAAGTTTCTAAGGGATTAAATTTATCATCTTCCTCAAGATTATTATAGGCTTCATAAATCATTTTGCTCCCAATTCCTAATAAAAGTATAAAGGCAATCCAATGATCAATATTGGTCATAAATTCTCGGAAAGATAAACCCGTTAGCCAACCAATGAAAGGCATAACTCCTTGAAATATACCAAAAAATAAGGCGATTTTTAGGGCTTTATTAAACTTAATCCGTTGAATCAAAAACCCACTGCTTAAGGAAACTGCAAACGCATCAGCCGCCAAACCTAATCCCAAAAAAGTTGTATTAACTAATTCCATTATTTCATAATCAATTGTTTATTGCTTTATAGTTTAACCGATTAAGTTGTTTTTATTTTTCATATTTTTATCATATTTTTATCATATATTCTTCATTAATTAAATTTTTTAAAATTGTCGACGTTATCAACATAAAACCAAAGGAATAAATGTGGTAATTTATACGAAATAAACCATCAGAAAAACAACTTCAACAAGGTATTATTAATACCAGCAAAACCGAGATTCACTTAAAAATCAAGGTAGATAATTCAAAAAAAAAACAAGTTTTTCTTGTCCCTAAACTTAACCATTATGTAATTGAGGTCATTTATGAAGCGGATAAAACACAATACGAGTTAGAAGACAATCGTTGCGCTAGTATTGATATTGGCTTAAACAATTTAGCTACATTAACTTTTAATAAAGCCGAAATCAAACCGCTTTTGATAAATGGCAAACCGTTAAAATCCATCAATCAATACTATAATAAAGTCAAAAGCTCTTTACAATCTCTTTTAGGAGAAAATCAATACAGTAAGAAACTAAAAAGGCTTTGTAATAAAAGAGAATTCAAAATCAATGATTATCTTCACAAAGCGTCTCATTTGATTATTGATAATTGTTCATAATACACACTAAAAATAGAAAATTAACTTAGGGAAAACGAACAATACAAATTTTGTATCTATTCCTTATAATAAGTTGATTGAGATGTTATCTTATCAACTAGAAATGGTGGGAATAAAGGTCATTATTACCGAAGAATCTTATACCTCAAAAGCTTCCTTTCTCGATAAAGACTGTCTCCCTATTTACCAGAAAGACAAAAAAAATCAAGTAACTTTTTCAGGAAAAACAGTAAGACGCACTCAAGACAGAGGTTTGTATCGCAAACGAATGCGATCAAGACAAGAGAAAATTAATCAATGCTGATGTTAATGGTTCGTTGAACATCATGAGAAAAGCAGTCCCAAATGCTTTTAGCTATGGGATAGAGGAGCCAGTGCGTTGGGCGGCAACTAAAGACTATATGGCAGCTTTCATCAATCTTTCCATACCCCGAAACTCCCCAAACTTACTTAACTGAAAACTGAGGCTTCACTGAGTAACCCCTTCTAGGATAGGATAGGTAAAATCTAGAATTACCTAACTGTATTAACAACTTATGTTTTTCAAATCTGCCTTATCTCGTCTTTTGGCTTTAGTTTTAGTTGCTGTCGTCGCTTTAACAGGGTGTGGTAAAGATAGCACTGGCCTTTCTGGAAATTATAGCCAAGATACCCTAAAAGTCATTGAAACCTTGAGTACAGCAATTGATTTACCGGCCGATGCTGATAACAAAAAAGAGGTTCAGTCTTTAGCGAAAGCTCAAATTAATGATTATATTTCCCGCTATCGACGCAATGATAAATCAGGGGGACTTCGTTCCTTCACTACCATGCAAACAGCGTTAAACTCCTTGGCTGGGTATTATACTTCCTATGGTAGTCGTCCTATCCCTGAAAAATTGAAAAAACGCTTAAAACAAGAATTTAAGCAAGCTGAAATTGCCATCAAGCGAGGCATTTAAAAATTATTTTGTCTATAATGTTCTAAGGTTTGAGTGATCAAACCTTTTTTTGTTCATTCCTCAAGAAAAACCATGTTTTATAAACTTACTCTCTCCTGCATAACAACCCTGATTTTAAGTAGTAGTATTACCCCTGTTATTGCCTCCCCTAATACCCCTTTAATTTTGTCACAACGGTCTAATAAGGAACAACTGGATGAATTATTACGTCGAGGTCGAGATTATGTAGATAAAGGAGATTATAAACGAGCGATCGCCACCTATAAACAAGCAGCTATTTTAGATAATGATAATGCGAAAATCTTCTCAGGAATTGCTTATTTACACGGTGAACAAGGCAATTATCATGCAGCCGTTAAATATTATCAAAAAGCCCTTTCTCTTGATTCAAGCAATGCTAATTTTTATTATGCCCTAGGGGATAGTTTAGCGAATATTGGTGATAATAATAATGCAGCATCAGCCTATTATTATGCCATTCAACTTGACCCAAAATCTATTAAAAGTTATATCGGTTTAGGGGTTGTTTTATTGCGGGAAGAAGATTACGATGGAGCAGCAGAAGCTTATAAAAGAGTCATTGCCCTTGAGCCGAATAATCCTGAAGCTTTTACTATTATGGGATCTTCATTACTACAGCAAAAACAAATGGAGCAAGCGGTTAAATATTTGAGGAATGCAGTGAAACGCTTTCCCCGTAATACCGAGTTAAGGTTACTCTTGGCTACTACTTTTTTACAACAAGGACAACTAGACTTAGGAAAACAACAGTTAACTTATGCGGAAAGAATTGATCCAAGCAACATCAAAATTCAATTAAAAATTGCTCGAATTTTTGAAATTCAAAATAATTTAGATGAAGCATTAAAAATTTACCGAAGAGTCTCTTATTTCAATCGAAAATCCTCGGCTGCCTATGCAGGAGTAGGACGAATTCAATTAGCTAAGAAAGATTATTTAGGAGCGATCATAACCTATAAAGATTTAATTGAAATTATCCCCCAAAATCCTGAACCTTATTATTATTTAGGAGTTGCTTTTAAAGAAAGAAATAGAGAGAGAGAAGCTAAAAAAGCTTTAGAGATAGCCAAAAAACTTTACCAAGAATCGGACAATAAACAAGGAATTAAAAAAGTTGATGAAGTATTGAAACAACTTTAAAGTTATAATAAAAAAGTTCGCCAAAGAGACAATTCATGAATTGTCTCTTAAAACAACCATTATCAAGGAGTCATTATCATGGCTAGAACCCTCTCAACCATGTTACCATTAGGAACTAAAGCCCCTGATTTTTCTCTAGAGGATGTGGTATCAGGAAATAAAATATCCTTGGATACTTTTGCAGAAAAAAAAGCCTTATTGGTAATGTTTATTTGTGTTCATTGTCCTTTTGTTAAACATCTTCAAGATGCTTTAGCAGAAGTAGGGAAAGAGTATGTCGATAAAGGATTGGGAATAGTAGCGATTAGTGCCAATGATATCATCAAGTATCCAGATGATGCCCCTGACAAAATGAAAATTATGGCAGAAACATTAGGGTTTAATTTTCCCTTCTGTTACGATGAAAGCCAAGAAGTTGCTAAAGCTTATACGGCTGCTTGTACCCCTGATTTTTTCTTATTTAATAAAGACAATATGTTAGTTTATCGTGGTCAATTTGATGATAGTCGCCCCGGTAATGATATTCCAATCACTGGAGTAGACTTAAAAGCAGCTATAGAAAGCGTATTAATAGAGAGAACGATTGATAATCAGCAAAAACCTAGTATTGGGTGTAATATTAAGTGGAAAGCAGGCAATGAACCCCCTTATTTTGGCTAATTAAGGGTTTTATCTGAGGGAGAATAGTTGAGTGGGTAGCGTTATTGAACTGGATTTGTTAGATTTAGGATGGTCTTTAGG
>JBFRWG010000030.1:0-20244 GCA_051439445.1 Crocosphaera sp. | reverse complement strand
AAAAATTATTCAATTCTTAATACATAGGAAAGTAATTATGGATAATCAAAAATCAAAACATCATCAATTATCCATTATCCATTATCCATTATCCATTATCCATTATCCATTATCCATTATCCATTATCCATTATCCATTATCCATTATCCATTATCTTAAGGGACTAACTGAACAGGAAAACCTTGATCCCGTAAGACTTCAGCCGTGCCTCGACCCGGTTGATAATTGTAACCCCATTGACCATTATCATGGAGGATTTGGGGGGTAAGTAAAACGATAACTTCTGTGCGATCAGAGCTATCCGTTTGACTTCTAAATAAAGCCCCAAGTAGAGGAATATCCCCCAATAAAGGAACCTTGTTAGTGATAGATTGATCTGTTTCAGTAATAATCCCGGAGAGAATTAAGGTTTGACCATCCCGCAAGCGAATTAAACCAGAGGTAATGGTTCGGCGATTCAGTAGGGTTAAGATATTACTACTGCCAATTCCACTGTTAAATTCTTCTTGTGCGCCAGGAGCAGAAATTTCTGCCCCCACAGTCACACTAATGTAACCATTATCGTCAATTTTATCCACATTAACCGTTACTTTTAACCCTGCATCTTCTAAAATCGGCGTTGTGGTACGCACCCCACTGAGGGGATCAACCTGAGTGTTGACGCTTTCAACCACTTTTTGAGTTAAATCCACAGTCGCTTCTTGTCCTTCTTGAACCACTAGAGTAGGATCGGTGAGAATTTTCGCATTACCACTTTGAATGGTGGTTTCGATTTGAGCCAAGAAGCGTTTAGGATATTGGAAGAAACTGGGGAGTTCTGAGGTAGCTGATGGTAGTAACCCAGGAACAATAGTCGAGCCGAACCCCAAGAAGACATCAATTGTATCACCAACTCCCCCCTCAGGATCAGGAATGGTTGCAAAAATAGGTTCAATCTCCAAGCTATCATCTCCTCCAAATTCAAAATCCGTAATGCCAACCCGACCAGGGTCCATAGAAATTCCTGGTACTCTGCCAAAAAATGTAGCATCAGTCTGCTCTGAAAACACCGCTTGAGGAGGAATGTTGGGCCCTAGCTGTATAACATCAACAATTCTCCTGCCCCCGGCTCCAGGAATAACCACTGAATTATTGAAATCCAAAAAAGTATTGGCATTACTCAGAGGGTTGTCAACCACGGGGGGGTTAATCACTCGACCTCGGTCATTATTAACATCTGTCCCCCTGGCAGGACTAAAACCACCAAACCTTAATACAGCCGCCCCCTCATCTTGCACAATAAAAGCATCTCCAGAACCAAAGGAGAAACTACTACTAAAAGATTGGTCGTTAGTCAAATTCACATCCACCACCTTAACGTTAACCGCTACTTGACGGCGACGAGCATCCATTTGGGTTAACAAAGAGGTGGCCACTTGAACTGTACGGGGTTCCCCCACAAGGGTAACGGTATTGAGACGAACATCGGTGCTAACGGCTAATCCTCTGAGCAACTTAGGGGCAAGGGCAAGCTGTTGTCCTACACTATCATCAGCCGTTAAAATGTCTAATTCAGGGGCTGACTCCCTTCTTCCAATTCTGTTCCCGGTTTGGGGATCAATCACATCTTCGGTGGTGGTAACCAAACGTTGAACTTCCGCCCCTTGAGAAGCTAAAAATACCCCTGCACTATCAGATTTGACTTGGTTGAGGCGTAAGGTTCGACTGACAAGGGTACGTGCGCCTTGAGGTAGGCGAGAACCGACGAAAATGGTACGCCCTCGACGGTTGGCTTGCAGGCCAGACACCATCAAGACTGAGTTAAATACATCTTGTACGGGTTCATTTTCTAAATCTAAGGACACCGTTGCTTCCATCCCAGCATCGGCTGCTTGAGCCCCAGCACTTGGGGTATCGGTAAACACCAAATTCAGGCCCGCAAAACGAGCTAACACTGCCAAAACTTCCCTCGCAGGAGCTTGTCGCAACACCAACCTTGGCACAATAGCACTACTTCCCAGGTCTACTTCACTACCACTGGCATCAATGTTAGAGATGGCCATATCCCCCACCGGCGGAGCGATCGCCCGTGGTAAGGTAGGAGCTACTGGCATGGTAGGTTGTAGGCTATCAGGGATGGAAGTCCCATTAGACCGAATAATGACATCGGGGTTCGGCACTAAGACATCTTGATTAGGAGTACCCTGTACAGGAGGGTTGGGAGCAGCACCAGGAAAGGTTTGTCCTGGGGGTGGAGCATAGGTGGGAGGGATGGGGGCAGCACCCGGAAAGGTTTGTCCTGGGGGTGGGGCATAGGTGGGCGGCATTTGGGCAATAAAGAGGTCTTTTGAAGCGATCGCCTCTTCTTGCTCCAGGGATTCTGTGAATGAATGGGTCAGAGTCGTTTCTGTGGTGGCCAAGGGTTCCAACCCTTCTCTGAAAAACGTTGGCGTTTCCTCATCCCTCGGTAAATCAGGCCATTCTGGCAACAGGGAACTAATTTTAGGCAGCACAATTTTATCTATTTCTGGTTGATGGCTCTTTTCCTCTTCTTCTAAGAAAGAATGAGAGTTTTCAACCGCCCATAGAGGTTGTTGGCCTAGAAGGATTAATAATAGGCCACTGGTCATAAGCGGATAATGATACTTTTTCACGGTTCACTCCTTTTCACACACAACACACACAATTAAATAATGACAGATTGAGACTATTTTGCCTCTTCTGCATTTTCTGCTTCAGGGGCCAATTTTGCTAACTCGTCAGCATTCAAGGGTAAAATAGCATCTAAAATAAAACGGGTTTCTAAAGAGCCGTTTCCTTGGGGTTTGGCCTCTCCTGTGATCACCGTTTCTCCCCCTTCTTCTTTAATATCCACAACGTCTAGGACAAATTTTTCTTCGACTAGTTTCGAGTTTAGGCCAGTAATCACCAATAGAGGTTGTAATCGCTCTAAATCTCGTAAAAGACTTTGGGTTGACCCAAAACCCCCCTCAATCGTTAAATTAAATCTTTGCCGTTTGAGACGATTATTAACCCCGGAGCCTAAAGAACCATCCTCAACCACAGTTATAGAGCCATCTGGTCTAAAACTCACTAATTCCAGTCCATGTTTTTTCACCAGTTGGTTAACGTCAAACAACATGGTTTTGAGACTGTCTTCGTTGGAAAATAGGGCTAAAACCTGATTTCTCAGAGCTTCTGATTCTCTGAGTTTGGCTTCAGTCTCAACCATTTTTTCAGTCAATTCGCCAGATTCTTGTCGCTTGACTTGACTTTGTTTTTCAACTTCATCTGCCTTGAGACTTTCATAACTTTGGTAGGCAGGCATGACAAAAGTAAACACCACATAGACGGATCCTAATAGTCCCAAGGCCCCCAAGATCAGGCCAATGATTTGAGGGGTAAAGGTGATACCAAAGGCTGTGGGATAACTACTGCCAACATCATCAAAATCCACATCCGTTTGTGTGGAGTTATATTCATCGGAAAAGGTCATCGTTTTAATACTCCTTTACGTTCGAGGGTTTCAATGCGGTTGATTAAACCAATGGCTCCATTATCAGAGAAAATGCGTCTTAACTCTGAGGAGGAGCGATCGCTGATGGCAGTCTTGATGATGTATTTAACCCCTTTGGGAAATTCCACTTCGACATTATCGGGGGTGTCTTCTATTTCTGCGGGAAAATCCTCTAAAGTGGCTCTTTGAATGGCCGTTTCTTCTGCCTCTAGCAAGGGAGAACTTTGTAAGGTTAAGACAAAGTCATTGAGGTCATCATAACTCATGGCATAACCGGCAATGGTCAGTTCATTTTCTTTTTGGACGATGGAACCGATCTGGACATTGGGGGGAATTTGTTCTTCAATTTCCCGTAAGAGGGCCGACCAAGGACGAATTTGATTGAAGACGGTGACTAGAGATTGAATTTCTGCATCATTTTGTTTGACCTTCGCTTCAATTTCTTCAATACTCTTGTTTTGAGCATTAATCTGTCCCAGTTGACTTTCCAACTGTTGTATTCTCTGCTGGGTTGAAGAGGATAATTGATTCAACACCAACAAAGAACTGGCAGTAATGGCTGGTAAGACGACCATCACTGCTCCACCAATTAACAGAGGCAGTTGCTCTTTGACAGAAACGCTACGAGTCGGGGTGAGACTGGTGCTAGTGGTTGCTTTAGCACGAGTATCGAGATTACGATCTTTAAGAAAATTAACATTTAAACTATACATGGGTTATTAAACCTCCCTTAACCCTAAACCTAAGACTGTTCCTAATGCGGGCCGTTGTATGGAGGGAACGTCTGGCTCCATTTCTAAGGATAAAGCAGCAATGGGATCAATTTGCATAGTGGGTAAACTTAAACGATGGGTAAAATATTCATCCAGCTGCACTAACCCCCCTCCCGGTCCTGCTAACAGTAGTTGTACCACTTCGAGTTCTTCACTTTGGTTTAAGTAAAAGTTAATGGAACGACGCAACTCATCGGTTAATTCCCCTAACACTCTCATTAAGGCAGTCATTCCTGGGTTGACCGCTGTTCCTTGGGTGGTTAAACTATCAAATTGAGTCACTGGAATGGTCATCCCCTGGAGGATTTCAGGACTACGAGATGGGGGTAAGTTCATGGCCCGTGACAGGGCATTTTGCATCTGGAAGGTTCCAATGGGAACGGTTCGCGAGAACTGGGGAACCCCATCAACGACAATGGCAATTTCTGTACTATCAAATTCTACGTCTACTAACACGGCCGCTTCTTTAGAACCAAACTGACGCAGTTGTTCTCGAATGGTCCGAATGACAGAAAAACTGTTGATTTCTAGTACATCAATTTGTAGTCCAGCTTGATTAAAGGTATCCATATAAGAGTCTGTTACTTCTCTTCTGGTGGCAACCAAGAGAACTTGCACTTTTTCAATGCCATCCTCATCTTCAAAGAAGCCTAATTTTTGATAATCGAGATCCACTTCTTCTCTGGGATAGGGTAAGTATAAAGCGGCTTCATGGTTTAACACCATATCCTTTAGTTCCGCTTCATCTAATTCAGCCGGAATAGGGATAATACGAATAATGGCTTCGCGCATGGGGACGGCGGTGGCAATCCGTTTTGTCTTGATTTTGTTCTCGACAAAAAACTCTTGAATGAGTTCGGCTAATCCTGGAGAGTCAATAATTTTTCCCTCCTCAAAAATGCCTTCAGGCACTTCAGCACTACAAAATTTGGTAACTTTATAGCCTTGACCATGCTTAGTCAGTTTGGCTAAGTTGAGTCTTTCTGGGGTGATTTCTAAGCCCACCCCTTGGGACTTTCCCCCAAACAAACTCGTAAGACTGCTAAGACTATCTTGGATACGGCTTAACATATTTTTAAATGAAATAGACGGAGATATATTGGTTGATTAGGAAGACCAAGGTTGATCTAAATAAAATCGATTGGGTTCCCGTTCTAATTTAACCTACAATTCTAGAATTCTGCACCTTTACGACGGTCTCTCACCTGCCCATTTTTAACTCATAATTGAGATAAACAGATATACCGCTATGCGAAAGTAAAAAGTAGGCTGGCAAAGACTTTTGGATTTTGTTAATGTCAAACACCAAAATGCGTAGTGCTATATTTGACTCTCTTCTTGTTTGTTTCTGTCTACCTCTTTTAAGAATTCGTTATCGTTATGAAATTCCTACACCCGTATCAACCTCTATTACTCCGTTTAGTACATGGTTTAACTGCTTTATTTCTTGTCTTAGCTATGGTTACAGCTTACTGGACTTATGATGTTTATGATGGTAGATGGGGACAGATTCCTTTACCTCCGTTTGCAGAAATAGAGGGGATTCATGGTACTTTTGGACTTTGGACTTTATTGATATTTCCGATGCTCGTTTTTTATGCTTTTCATCAAGGTCGAAAACGTTTAATTCAAGCGAATACTTTGGCTAATTTAATCCATATTCACCACAAAGGTTGGTCTTATCATCTTCATCGGATTATTAATACATTGATGCTTATTTGTCTCACTTTTGCCGTTTTTACTGGCAAAATGATGGATGAAAAATGGCTGCCTAATGGAGAAGTTAATCATTTTTGGTATTTGGCTCATTTATTATCCTGGATTATTATGATTTTTAGTTTAGCTTCTCATCTATTAATCAGTGCCAAAATTGGGGGAATTTCTTTTTTGATTTCTATGTTTCACTGGTTCTATACTCCTAACGATAGTCCTAAACAGTGGAAACATTATCTTATTAATTACACTCATAATTTTAATTTATCTTGGGTTAAATATTGGTGGCAACAAACTTTCTGGATCAAATGGCTAGAATTATTGATTTGGGTCAGTTTAGGGACTGCTTGGATACTTTCTATTTTTAAGTCAATTTCAAACTTTACAAAAGTAGCTAATTTATTTATATTTCTTCATTAAAAATCAACATTTCTTAATGGAAAGGGGTTCACTAATCTCTAACGACTCTGTTTCCTATTTATCATAATTAATAGTTATGTTTTTTAGTCGCTTAGTTGATTTATTTCGATGAACCCAAATTGTTACATAACTAAATGTGTGAGAATTACTATCAATAATTTACGAGTTTTCGCCACTTTATGGTATTATGGTCATGCCGAGAATCGAGGGGAAGTTTGTCTCCAAATTATTTCATGCGCTACAAGCTAGATAATACGTGGGATAAGGTGGGGAAATATTAGCGATCGCTGACTTGAATTCCTAGTATTTAATTAATTTTTGAGCAGACGTACTAAAATAGTGATGTACTTTTATTAAGCGGTTTGACAAAATTGCTGAAATATGTATTAAGCAGTTAATCAGAATTGAGGTTTATTGATGTGTGACTACTTAAAATTTTGATACACTCAATGGAAAACTGCTGTCAGCAAGAGCTTGTATGAGTGACAATTCGCCCTCTTCTGGGGTTGATACGGTAGAAAAGGGAATTAAGTCTATCACCAGTTTAACGAAGGGGTTAACGGAGTTTCTGCGGTGGGTAGCAGGGATGATTCGTAACCGAGACTGGGTCGGATTATTGATGTTTGCGATCGCTGTTTTTTTGGTCTTTTGGGGTACAAAACTTACCCTAGGGACAATGGTTAAACAGCCTATTTTTTATGGGATTTGGGGTATTTTAGGGGTGATGTTTTTGGTGGGTTTAATCCTTGAATTAAGAACCAAACCACCTATCAAACATATTTATCGAGACACAGCAAAACGAAAGGCGATTAAGTTTTTAAGTTCCTTTGAAGAGGAAGATGCAGAGATTTATGCTCGGTTACAGGGTTATCGAGATTTGAGAGTTATTAGGGAAAATCTTGTTCGTCCTGAGTTTAGTTTTGGGGTGTTGAAAGGAAAGTCAGGATGTGGAAAAAGTTCTTATGTTAAAGCGGGACTTTTGGCAGGATTAAATAAGACAGAGACTTATCGAGGAGTTTATATTAAATTTTCTGATTCAGATTCTTTGGAAACAGTAAAAGATGCTTTTGTAAACAGTTTAAGCTTAGAGAATGAAGACGTTGAACATCTGAATTTTATCCAACTGCTCAAGAAGGGAATAAATGCAGCATCTGAAAGCTGTGAAGAGTTTAAATGTTTGATTTTGGTGTTTGATCAATTTGAGCAATTTTTTGTTTATACAGATAACCAAAGAAGACGAAATCATTTTATTCAAGAATTAGTCAACTGGTATGAAGATGATGAGCTTACAGAACAGGTAAAAATTTTAGTTTCGATTCGAGAAGATTGGTTTGCTCGTTTAGACGAAATTCAGGAAGCATTAAACTATAGTTTGAGAATTGGCAGTCAAAGTGGAGGCAACTCTTTTTATATTAAAAATTTCTCACCAGAAGAATCAACCATGATTCTTTCTGTGATGGCACAAGAAGATTTAGCTATTGCAGAAAACGATAAACAAGGGTTTGAAAGAGATTATATTCAAGAAGTCTTAGAAAAAGAGTTAGCCAGTGTTAGTGATGGTTTAATTTCTCCTGTGGACTTACAGATTATTGCTGAAACCATTAAACAGCAAAATACTTCAGCCATGCGAGCATTTAATCAAACTGTTTTCCAAAAATTAGGAGGAATTGAAGGGTTACGTCGTAGCTTTTTAGAGAGTATGTTAGAACCCTTGGGAGAAGAAAGAAAAAAATCGGCTGTACAGATGTTAGTCGCTTTGACTAATTTAGAACAACAAACTCGATCACAAGTACAAGCTTTAGAACAATTACAAGAAAAAGTTAAAGCCACCATTACAGCTAAGGAAGTAGAGAAAATTGTTATCTATTTACAGGAAACGGGATTAATTACCATTGCTGAGAAAGAAGGAATCAAAGGCTTTGAATTGTCCCATGAAGGAATGATATCAGCCGTGATTCGTTTAGGGGAAAAAATACAAGATCAAGCTTACCGTGCCAATCAATTATTAGAACGTCGGGTGAATGAGTGGTTAGGAAACCGTCGTAGTTCTCGTTATTATTTTAATTTCAGGGAAATCTGGTTAATTGAACGGCAAAAACCCTATCTGATCTGGGGAAAGAAACGACAACAGAAACAAACCTTATTACAAAAAAGTAAGCAGAAAATTTATGCAGTTTTGGGAGTTGTTGGCAGTATTATTTTTATTGTTATTGGGGTTTGGAGTTGGTTGAACTATACAACCACAGGAATGATGACACAAATGCGTTGGAAGTTAAGCAATGTCAGTGAGAAAATTAGTGATCCTCAGTATCAAGCTAAAGCAGTGATAGCTTTTGCTAAGGATGGGAATTTTGAGAGAGCATTGCAACTGAGTGACAAGATGAATAATTCCTCTGAAAAAGCCAATGCTTTAAGGGCGATCGCTGAAACATACCACAAGCTAAAGCAACCAGAAAAAGCTGTTGCTCTGCTGGAAAAAGCTCTCTCGGCTGCGGACACCATTGATTCTTCCCGTGACAAAGCCTATGCTTTAAGGGACATTTCTGAAAGCGTAGCTAACCTAAAACAGTGGAAACTAGCACTCAAAGCTTATCAAGAATGTCCTGGTGATGATTGTGAAGTCGAAACACTCGCAACCATATTAACTATTTATGCAGAGCAAGAGAAAGAAGAATGAAGAATTTAGAATTTAGAATTTAGAATTTAGAATGGAGTTGAACTTATCGAGATCATAGGGTCTAAAATCTGGCTTTTTCCAGCGAAACGTTTTTGTGATGAGGCATATCTCTTGGTGCGCGTTACAAAAACAACTTCTGTGGGATAGCGCCGGAACGCAGTGAGTAACTTCTGACTTCTGACTTCTGACTTCGTTAAAGGCGATCGCACTTTTTTTCCAGTAATTGTTCCAATTGTTCAAAATCTTGTCCATTAAGTCCACCCGTGTATCGGTTTATTCCGGGTTCGCTGTGTAGTCTTTCCATGTAAATGCGTAGTGCTTCCTCATCTTCTCGGTGAGTAAGAACATAATTCCTCAGTTTTTTGCGATCCATTGTCTGAAAGTTAGGTTTCTGTCTCATCATCAAGTTCCCATAATCCGTTTTTAAAGATTGTTATGCCTTCTTTTTAAATTGTTATGATACTCTACTGTTTCTACAGTAGCAACCATATTAACCATTTATGGAGAGTAACAGAATGAAGAATTTAATCTATTCCCAATCTTCATATAATAACCCATCGATGCGACTAAATTCCCTAATATTATGAGTCACAAGTGTTAAATTATTTGCCATAGCAATTGCAGCAATTTGTAAATCATATGCACCGATAGGGGTTCCCTTTTGTTCTAAATCTGCCCGAATAATAGCATAAATTTCCGCTGATTTATCATCAAATGGAAGAGATGAAAAACGGCTAAAAAATTGACGTTGTTTATTAAAATTCTCCTCTCGTTTACGACTTTTCATTGCACCATAAAATAACTCAGATTTAACCACCGAACAAACCGCAATATCATTAGCTGATAGACTATCTAAACGCTTTCTTACCCTAGAATCAGCAAACTTTAAATAAACAATACAAGTGTTACTATCAAGCAAATAAATCATTCTAATTCCTCTCTAACAGGATAGTCTCCTTGAGGATGTCTAAAAAATGTATCATCATTAATAGAACCTGCTGTTTTCTCAAGAAACTTATGCCATTCTAATTTAGTAACATCATCTTCTATATTATTATTTTCCTTAACGACTTCCTTTGTTAAAATAACCTTAATTTCTTCTGTTAAAGTTCGACCATGAGAAATTGCTTGGGTTTGTAATTTTTCTAAGAGTTCAGGTTCAAGATTATCAAGAATAATAGTCATAAAATTACCTCTTTTTAAAGTGTATTTATTCAAGAAACATAAAAAAACAGTTCTGTAGAGTGGACAAAGTTTTATAGATTATGAATAGCTAAGATAAGTTTCTAATTTGCCCCCCTTACCATTGTAATATTTTGTTGCTCAACAGTCTCTTAAGTAGCTAAATAAAATTAAATCATAACCAAGTTGAAACTGAACGTAACACAGGGGGAATAGGGGTTTGCTCATCAAATTCTAACATAGTTTCTGAGTTTCCTAAATAACCTGATTGAGCAAAAGATAAAAGCATTCGATTTAAAGCAACCCAAACTTCTGCATCAAATTCCCAATCTTGTCCTTTTCTAGAATAACAACTAATAGATTTTAATGCCCAAAAATAACTATTTCTGACAATCGATCCTCCTTTTTTATAAGCAGGCAAATCTTCTTGATTAATAAATAAAATATCATCTTTTAAATACACTCTCATAATAATTGTTACAGAAAAATGTTAATTAATTAACATTTTAGATAATCTCAAGGACATCAACCATTCTTTGTCTTTACTTACTCCTTAATTATACCGATGCACATTAGTTGAATTCAACTTAATCTATTAAGTAGTTGTTCTTTTTATATTTTGTATTATGTTACGTCAAGTTATTTGGTTAATTCCTGTCCTATCTGTCACTGTTTCTTTACCCTCTCAAGCATTACCAACTCCTTCTCAAATTAATGAAGCAGCAGAACGTATTTGTCAAATTCCCCAAGAATCTTCTGAAATGACCAGAAATATTTACTATCAAGAAGTAGCTAAATGGGTTAACACTGGACAAATTACTATGAATGATATGGAAGATGAAGAAATTAGAGAAAACATAACCACTCAAGTCATCAAAGAAATTAACAATATTTGTCCCGATCTCTCAACCAAAATTAATAATGAAATTTGGAATGTAGTGAGCACACCTGATTAAGGAAAATGTAGAATGTAGAATTTAGAATGTAGAATTAATTGTTCTACTTATTCTAAGTTCTTCATTCCCCATTTGTCTATTATCAATTATCAATTAGACAATCGGCACTCAAAACATAATATAATCATTAGGCAATGCAGAGAAGAGAAGTATTATGTCAACCGTCCCTCTCCCCCTCAATGAACAAGTCGCTATCGTTACGGGTGCATCACGGGGTATTGGTCGCGCTATTGCCCTCACATTAGGCAAGATGGGTTTAAAAGTAGTGGTCAATTACGCTCGTTCTAGTGACGCAGCCGAAGAAGTGGTTAAAATAATAACAGAAAGCGATGGAGAAGCGATCGCCGTTCAAGGAGATGTCTCGCAAGCAGAAGCAGTCGATACCCTCATCAAAACCACCTTAGATAAGTTCGGTCGCATCGATGTCTTAATTAATAATGCAGGGATAACCCGTGACACCTTACTGATGCGCATGAAAACAGAAGATTGGCAAGGAGTCATCGATCTCAACTTAACCGGAGTCTTTCTCTGTACCAAAGCTGTCACCAAACCCATGTTAAAACAGAAAACAGGACGGATCATCAATATTTCTTCAGTGGTGGGACAAATGGGGAACCCTGGTCAAGCTAACTATAGCGCAGCCAAAGCTGGAGTCATTGGTTTAACCAAAGCAGTGGCCAAAGAAGTTGCCAGTCGTGGTGTCACCGTCAATGCTGTTGCTCCTGGTTTTATTGCCACAGATATGACAGAGAAAGTCAAGGCAGAGGACATTTTATCCTTTATTCCCTTGGGACGGTTAGGAACGGCCGATGAAGTAGCAGGAATGGTAAGATTTTTAGCAACCGATCCGGCGGCTGCTTATATTACAGGACAAGTCTTTAATGTTGATGGTGGTATGGTCATGGCTTGATGAAGTCAGAAGTCAATCAGAATGTAGAATGTAGAATTACCGACCCCTCAAGTTGGAGGGTTGAAACACGGAAAATTCTTCTCTTGCTCGATTGGATATGGCGAGGATATCTCGCTATCCCTCGACCGCTTTTCATCCCCTTGAAAGAGGAGACTTGGAACCCTTTTTTTTCGGTCATTTATAGTTGAGGAATCTATACAGCAACCAAAATTTTATCAACCATTAAACAGCAAAAAATGTACCAAAAAATTCTCATTGCTTTAGATATGTCAGAGATGGGCAAACTTGTTTTTAACCATGGCCTATCCTTAGGGAAACAAGCAGAAAATACACGCTTATTATTGCTTCATGTTCTTTCTGGAGAAGAAGAAAACAGTCCCTTACCGATTCCTCCTGATCTCAAAGAAATGTATCCTGCTGCAGGTAATGATTTAACCTTAGAAAGTTGGCGAGAACAATGGGAAGCCTTTGAAAAATCTGGTATTGAAATGTTGAAATCTTATCAAGAAAAAGCCACAGATGCTAACATTAATACAGATTTTCAGCAAATTTTGGGTAATCCTGGATCAACCATTTGCAAAGTAGCTAATGAATGGCAAGCTGATGTCATTGTTATTGGACATCGAGGCCGTTATGGAATCGAAGAGTTTTTATTAGGAAGTGTCAGTAATTATGTTTTACATCATGCTCATTGTTCTGTGT
Source organism: Crocosphaera sp. (assembly GCA_051439445.1). GTDB lineage: Bacteria > Cyanobacteriota > Cyanobacteriia > Cyanobacteriales > Microcystaceae > Crocosphaera. Next base: position 7,414 of record JBFRWG010000030.1, on the reverse strand, counting down.
TAATTGTCCAACCTAATTAATTAGTTATTTCGATTTTCCGTGTATTTCCCGCTCAATAATTTCCTCTAATCTTCCTGATTGTTTTAACTCAATAATTACAAGATTTAATGTACGCATTAAGTTACTATCTAAGGGTAAAACAAACCCATAATCTTCAAAAGCAATTGAAACATTAGCTATTTTAAAAGGAGCTTTCGGATAGCGATATAAATAGTGTTGTAATGCAGGAACATCAAACAAAACTCCTTCCACCTGACCAGCTTTTAAACGTTCAACTGCTGCATCTAAAGTAGGAGAATGTAATAACCGAGCTTGATAGATTTCTCCCCATTTTTCCCCCGTTGTTCCCAAGACAACAGCTATTTGCTTTCCCTGAAGATTCTCAGGTTGAGTAAATTGTTCTGTGGTTTCTGCTGATAATAATAAAGTCATAACAGTGGCGATACCTGCGGTTAAAGAAGAAGCAGCAACCATAGTAGTTAACATCCATAAACTGGTAATTATTTTACCTATTTTAGTAACAGGAGCTTTATCTCCATATCCTACTGTTGTTAAAGTGACGATCGCAAACCACATCCCATTCCCCACCCCTCGAATATATTCCCTAGGAAACTGTTCTGGATTACGACGATTTTCCGCTAACCAGATTAAATTTCCTACAATAAAAAGAATGACAAATAAACCTCCCACAGAAGAGATAACAGCCACTTGAAAAATAGGACGAATACGACTCCAAACTGAGCGACGTTTCCCTGAAACTAATAAGCTAATTTGTGCATTGAAATAGGGTTGGGTAAAAGCAACTTTCTCAAACCGGTCTGCGGTAATACTAATCGGACCGATTAACACATCTAACTCCCCCGTAACCACTCTCTCAATACCCACTTCAACCCCTGGTTGAGCCATTAGTTGATATTGCAAGTTAGCAGTAGCAGCAATTTCCTGCCATAATTCCACACTAATTCCTTGGAAACCCTGCTTATTGTATTTGGAAAAAGGAGCAGAACCCGCAACCCCGACTTTTAACAGTGCTGGTCTTTCAATAGATTCCGTTTGAGCAATGGTAGACCCAGGAAAGACACAATAGATGAGCAAAGAAAAACTAAATAAAAACAAACGAACCATGTTAGTAATTGAAAATCAGGTGACAAGATGATGACTTGGGAAGATCACAACCATTAGTATTGTGATAGATTTGTAGCAGGACATAAATATTAATGGCTTTGACCATTATCTGAATTTTTGGAGACTAAACGATGACTACAGAAGGATGCTTGCGAGTTGGGCAAGTTGCACCTGATTTTACGGCAACCGTCGTAATCGATCAAGAATTTCAAACAAAAAAGCTTTCTAGCTATCGTGGCAAGTATGTTATCCTCTTTTTCTATCCCTTAGATTTTACTTTTGTTTGTCCTACAGAAGTCATCGCTTTTAGTGAACGTTACGAAGAATTTTCCCAAATTAATACGGAAATTTTAGCAGTTTCTGTCGATAGTGAGTTTTCCCACCTGGCCTGGATTCAAACTCCTCGCACAGAAGGAGGGGTGGGTGATATCGCTTATCCTCTAGTCTCTGATCTGAAAAAAGAAATTAGTACCGCTTATAATGTTCTCGATCCTGAATCGGGTGTCTCTTTACGGGGATTATTTATTGTCGATAAGGAAGGGATTATTCAACACGCAACCATTAATAATCTCTCCTTTGGTCGTAGTGTCAGCGAAACCCTACGCACCCTTAAAGCCATTCAGCACGTCCAAAGTCATCCAGAGGAAGTTTGTCCCGCAGATTGGCAGGAAGGGGATAAAACCATGATTCCTGACCCCATTAAGTCTAAGATTTATTTTTCGGCTGTCTGAACTTTATTCGTAAGGTGGGCAATCCCCACCCTACCTAATATCAATTGTAATTATTCTTTATAAAATTCTTTTGAGCAAGCTTTTCATTGCTTGGAGTGGGCATTTTTTGCCCTTTTTTCGTTACATTTCTTAATATTATGCTGTTTTCAACTGTATCAACATCGCAATAGTAGAGACTCATAAGCTTTATATAGTAATGGTTTCAGCGTTTTTAACTTTGAGATGAGCGATCGCTTACATCCTCAAATTTTTATATTGTTCTTAATTATTAAAATATAGAACACAAAAATTGATTATTAGTTTTAACTAAGCTTGAGTCAGTTTTAGCTGGAATTTTTAATTCATTTACTTTTATATTCAATATTTTAATTTAAAATACTATCTAATTCAACTTTGAAGACCCTTGGAATTCTCACTCAGTTATTCCATAATGCAAGTAATGAGATTGACAAACTTGCTGTCGTGACAACGCAGTAATAACAAGCATTATTTGGATTGCAGGAGACTAAACCCTTGACTTTAACACTCGCAGTTTACGGAAAAGGTGGTATCGGAAAATCAACCACCAGTTGCAACATCTCCACCGCTTTAGCAAAAAGGGGTAAAAAGGTACTACAAATTGGCTGTGATCCCAAGCATGATAGTACATTTACTCTAACTGGGTTTCTTATTCCTACCATCATCGATACCCTACAAGAGAAAGACTTTCACTACGAAGATATTTGGCCCGAAGACGTTATCTACAAAGGATATGCAGGGGTTGACTGTGTCGAAGCAGGGGGACCTCCTGCCGGTGCAGGTTGTGGGGGTTATGTCGTAGGAGAAACGGTTAAACTGCTTAAGGAACTCAATGCGTTTGATGAGTACGATGTCATCTTATTTGACGTATTAGGGGACGTGGTTTGCGGTGGGTTTGCTGCACCCTTAAACTATGCAGACTACTGTTTAATTGTCACGGATAATGGGTTTGATGCGTTGTTTGCTGCTAACCGTATCGCTGCTTCAGTAAGAGAGAAAGCGCGAACTCATCCTTTACGGTTAGCGGGGTTAATTGGGAATCGGACTTCTAAACGTGATTTAATTGATAAATATGTAGAAGCGGTTCCTATGCCTGTGTTAGAAATTTTACCGTTAATTGAGGATATTCGGGTATCACGGGTTAAGGGGAAAACCTTGTTTGAAATGACAGAAAGTGATCCATCTCTTGAGTATGTTTGCAATTATTATTTAAACATTGCCGATCAATTATTAGCCTTACCGGAAGGAGTAGTGCCTAATGATGCTCAAGATAGAGAATTATTCAGTTTATTATCTGATTTCTATCTTAATCCTCAAGCTCCAAAAACAGAAGAGGAAGAGTTAGATTTGATGATCGTTTAATCACCTCGTAGGTTGGGTTAGGGATAGCGTAACCCAACAGGATAATGGTTCAATTTTGTTCGTTTGTGTTGGGTTTTGTTCCTCAACCCAACCTACAGGTTACCCTCGTTAATTAAGCAGACTTCTGATGAGTGAGTTTGAAAAATTAAAGGCGACTCTTAATGATAAATGGTTAGACTATTATCAAGTCAATCGTTCTTGGATTAAAAAGGTACTTCAGAATAGGAATGGGACTGGAGATATAATGACTAGCTCATTAACTTATTTAATCTTGGGGGTTATCACGGCAATAGAACCAAAAACTAAAGAGTTTCTCGATCCATTTTCCGAACTTAATCCAGATGCTCTATCATTAATTCGTGTTTTAGATTTAGACTATGTTGATCTAGATCAGAAACTTAAAGAAAGAGCAGAAAAAAGAGCCAAAAATCCACAATTAAACTCTTCAGATACCGACGAAATTGAACGAATTAGACAACAATTAAGTAAAGGAGAACTCTAAATCATGACACTTGCACAAGAAACCACATCCTTACAATTTGAATGTGAAACCGGCAATTATCATACCTTTTGTCCTATTAGTTGTGTTGCTTGGTTATACCAAAAAATAGAAGATAGTTTCTTCTTAGTAATCGGAACAAAAACCTGTGGTTACTTCCTACAAAATGCAATGGGAGTGATGATTTTTGCTGAACCCCGTTATGCAATGGCAGAATTAGAAGAAGGCGACATATCTGCTCAATTAAACGATTACGAAGAACTCAAAAGATTGTGTTTACAAATCAAACGAGATCGCAACCCCAGTGTAATTGTTTGGATCGGTACTTGTACAACCGAAATCATTAAAATGGACTTAGAAGGTTTAGCCCCTAAATTAGAGTCTGAAATCGGTATTCCTATCGTTACCGCAAGAGCAAATGGCTTAGATTATGCCTTTACTCAAGGGGAAGATACTGTCTTAACTGCCATGGCCCATAAATGTCCTAAAACGGTGCAAAAAGACGAGGAAAAAGAAGAAAGAAACGCCATTCATAAACTCTTAAACTTCGGCAGAAAGAAAGAAGAAATTAAACAAGAAGAAACTGAATATCAAGACCATCCCCCCTTAGTTTTATTTGGTTCCTTACCTGATCCCGTTGTTACCAATTTAACCTTAGAATTGAAGAAACAAGGAGTAAAAATTTCTGGTTGGTTACCTTCAAAAAGATATACAGAATTACCCGTCATTGATGAAGGTTATTATGTCAGTGGTGTTAACCCATTCTTATCACGAACTGCAACAACATTAATGCGTCGTCGCAAGTGTAAATTAATAGGCGCACCCTTCCCCATTGGACCCGATGGAACCCGCGCATGGATAGAAAAAATTTGCTCCGTTTTTAATATAGAACCCCAAGGGTTAGAAGAAAGAGAAACGAAAATTTGGGAGAGTTTAGAAGACTATATTAAACTCATTCGAGGTAAGTCTGTTTTCTTCATGGGTGATAACTTATTAGAGATTTCTTTAGCACGTTTTCTTATTCGTTGTGGGATGACTTGTCCTGAAATTGGTATTCCTTATATGGATAAAAGATATCAAAAAGCAGAATTAGATTTTCTCGAAAAAACCTGTAATGAAATGGGTGTACCTGTGCCTAAAATTGTCGAAAAACCTGACAATTATAACCAAATTCAACGTATTTATGAATTAAAACCTGACCTCGTGATTACAGGAATGGCCCATGCAAATCCCTTAGAAGCAAGGGGAATCAATACTAAATGGTCCGTGGAATTTACCTTTGCACAAATTCATGGGTTTACCAATGCAAGAGACATCTTAGAATTAGCAACCCGTCCCCTGCGTCGTAATAATAACCTCAAAGAATTAGGTTGGGAGAAATTAGTGAAAGAAGAAGCTACAATCTAAATAGTAGGGTGGGCAATACCCACCCATTACTTACATATAAGGCAATATAAACCTTATCTAAGATAATTATGCAGTTTGTCCAGCCTTTTCCCGTTTCAAAGGATACCAAGGTTCAGAACCATTCAACTGCCAAATACTGTAAACAAGGACACAAGCGATCGCCAACCAAACAACAGACGGGGCCAGTAATAAACCAGCTAAGACAAAGGTTTGCCAATAAAGAACTGTGACAACAATCGCTGATAACATCGGTCCGAGAATCACCACTGGAACCGCAAGTCCTAATCGTCCTTCAACGGTAAAAATGGTATTCCAAGTGTCCCCCAATGCTAAATGAATAACAAAAGCAATTAAGGGTAAACTCAAGAAGTTTTCTCCCACTGCTTGCCATACTAATACAGAAGAAATGATCCGTAACACCCCAATCGTCATCCAAATGATGGCAAATGCGAAGGGAGGAGGAGACCAGTTGGGTCGAGTTACTTGCTGATATCTCCCACGACTGCGAGTATTATCTAAGGGAGAAAATAGTCGAGAACGAAGGGTGACTACGATAAAAAATAGAGTAGCGATCGCTGTTGGTAACCAACTTGGAACATTATCTACCATAAGTTGCTTAACCCCCCATTGCATTGCAGACAAGGCCAAGACCATTGCAGCAATTTGCATAACTGTACCACCTAGATAAATTAATACAGCTTTACCATCAAATTGTTGAGTATTGATGTTTGAATCTTTTGCTGGTGATGGGTCTTGAACTCCCATAACAGAATTAACTACATTTTCTAACCGATTGGTGGTTGGTTTTGATTGACTCATCTTCCCTCTACTGTCTTCTTTATTCCTTTATTTTACAATTACAGATACCAACTCTCTCTAATCATTAACGGACTAAGTATGATGAATTATCAAATTATTGAAACATTTAATTCTGAGCAAATTAAGAATTTATACCAACTATATAAGGTGTCATGGTGGGCCAATAAAAGAGAAATTCCAGATATTAATATTATGTTAGCCAATTCTGATATTAATCTAGGTATCTGTGAACAACCTAGTCAAAAATTAGTCGGTTTTACTCGTGTTTTAACTGACTTTATTTATCGCGCTGTGATTTGGGATGTAATGGTCGCATCAGATTATCAAAAACAAGGTTTAGGTAGTCAATTAATCAAAGAAGTTTTAAATCATCCTAAATTAAAAAATGTCGAAATATTTATGTTAGTCTGTTTACCAGAAATGATTCCTTTTTATCAAAAATTTGGTTTTAATTATGAAGAAGATCAATATAAAATGATGTTTTTAAATGTTGAAAAATAGGACTATAGCAGTTACCAGACTTATACTGACTCAAGTTGTCTTGACAGGTATTACTACCAACCAAGATAGAGCTTAAATCTCCCCAAGCGTTTAACTCTTCCGAGTAGGTTCCTATATGCCCTATAGTACCTTTTTTAAGTATATTTAATGCTGCCATTTTGTCTCTATCTTCAAAATATCCACATGAACAAACATGAGTTCTAACTGATAAAGACTTCTTAATTAATTGACCACAATTAAAGCATTCTTGCGACGTATAAGCAGGGTTAACAGCAATCGTTAAACGTCCATATTTAACCCCGAAATACTCAATCCATTTTCTCAATTGTGACCAGGCAGCATCATTAATACTTTTAGCTAGTTTCTGGTTACGCACAAGGTTTTTTACTTTTAAATCTTCATAGGCTATCAAGTCGTTTGACTGAATTAAACGGAGTGCTAGTCTCTTGCTAAACTCTTCTCGTTGCCTACTTACTTTTAAATGTCTCTTGGCAGATTTTCTTTTAGCTTTGATGTAGTTATTGGACTGTTTTTGACCCCTCCTGAACTTCTTAGATTTTCTCCTATTAAGTTTATTAAGGCGTTTTTCTGCTTTTCGATAATATTTAGGAGGTTTGACAACGTTATTATCACTATCAGCATAGAGGTATTTTAAACCCATATCTAAACCTACGCTTTTTTTAGTAGGTTCTAACTGTGGGGTGATATCTCTAACATCAAGTTTTAAAATTAACTGTACAAAATACCCATCAGCACGTCTAACTATTCTAACTCGTTGGATTTGCCACTCTTGAAAATAAAATAAGTCTCGACTACCAATTAACTTTAATTCACCAATGTTTTTACCATCCGTGAAAGTTATTCTTTTGGTGTCTCGGTTAAGTTTCCATCCTGACTTTTTAAATTCCACAGAATGAGTACGTTTAGAATATTTAGGATAACCCTTTTTTCC
>JBFRWG010000029.1:0-39545 GCA_051439445.1 Crocosphaera sp. | reverse complement strand
ACTGAAAGTGAACAGAACGCAATTGCCTCGATTATCTTAGAGGAAATTGAGGATGAAAGGCGTTGGGACGATTCATTCTCCCGTTCTCCGGACGTTCTCGCCAAGCTTGCTGCTTCAGCAATGGCTGAGTACCATGATGGTGAAACCCAAGAACTCGATCCAGATAAGCTGTGGTGAAATCACGCACTACCGCTCAATTCCGCAAAATGTTTGCTGATTTACCTCAGCAGGTTCAACAACAAGCCCGTGGAGCTTATCGCCAGTTTCAGCAAGACTCAAGCGATCCAAGCCTGCGTTTTAAGAAAGTGCATCCAGAACTTCCAATTTTCTCTGCTCGCATTAACAAGAACTACCGAGCAGTTGGTCAAGTAGAAGGAGACACGGTGATTTGGTTTTGGATCGGTTCGCACGCAGATTATGACCGATTGCTAGGCCAAATATAGCAACATAGGATAAGTCTTCTACCTTAACAAACACAATCGTTATCGCAGCAAGAAAGGTCATCTAAAAACAAACCTTCTCGACGATAGACTTCCAAGGGAGTCGTGTCGATTTCCAGACGTTGAGCGATCGCATTAACAACCACAGCAAATCGCTGCCGAAATTTGTAAATAAAGCAAAAAATTAACTCGCCGTGACGTACCGAAGGCCCGACGACAAATAATCCTGGCGTTAGGGTAGACTCATCTTGTTGACTCAGTGCTGCATAGCCGTTTGACCAATCAAACAGAGGAGCAATCTGTTTTAAACTGCTATCAAAACCGGTACAGAGAATGGGTGGTGTCGAACTAAACCACTCTTCATCCTCACTCTCTACCATATATCCATTTTTCACAGCTTTGACTGCTTTGATATGCTGTTCCCCAATTAGCTCCACTAAACCCATAGAATAAGCTATTTCTAGACGCTTTAGGCTATAGGGAGATAAGGAAATACTGGGGTCTGGGTCTAAGTTTGCCCAGCTACTGCTGCGGTCTAATAACTTTACTTTTTTACCTAATGCTGCCAAATTTGACGCTGCATCTACACCGCTTTCATAACCCCCCACAACGACAAATTTATCTCCTTCAAGCTCGGACCAAGAACGTACTTGAGAATTATGAATACATAAATCCGCACCTGGAAAGGGATTTAAACGAGGATGTTGAAATTCTCCTGCTGCCCAAATTACAAACCGCGATCTCAGCGAAGCTGAGGCACTGCGTGATCGCAACTCACCTCTATTCGTTTGAATAACAAACCCCTTGCATTGAGGTAAAGCTTCAATTTTTTCTACATCCGTCTCGGTTTTCACGGGAAGTTGAAAATACTCAGCGATAGTCTCCAAATATAAGGCATAATCTTTGCCTGAAAGATGTTCCTGTCCAAATGTGAGAGCGGGAGACGTTTTTAAAGCTACTGAATTGAGATCAAGGAGTCCAAACCCATGACTCGGAAACGACGGCGTAATGAATCGCATTTCTTCTGGCCAACGACTAAAAGAAGATCCCACTTGATGCCGTTCTAAAATAACAAAGTTTTCAATTCCTAAATCTTTTAAGACTACCCCACAACCAATTCCAGCAGCCCCAGCACCCACAATGACAACATCAAATTGGGGATTCTTGGTATTCATTAGCAGATAACCTCGATATACTTCCTATATAAGAATGATTATCATTCTCATTGTAGCAGTTAATGAGTTAATATACAAAGAGAATGTATATCAACCGATAGGGTAAATCTACCTCTTGGTTGTTATCTTGCCCACAAGTTAACTACAGGAAAAATTATGCCAATAGTGGATAAACAGTCAGTAAACAATGACACAATGTATGCAGCCAAACAGAGCTTACCTGTAACAGTTATTACCGGGTTTCTGGGAAGTGGAAAAACAACACTACTTAACCATATTTTAACCAATCAAGAAGGAATAAAAACAGCAGTTTTAGTAAATGAGTTTGGAGAAATTGGCATTGATAATGAGTTAATTATTAGCACTGAGGATAATATAGTTGAACTAAATAATGGCTGTGTTTGTTGCACAATTAATGAGGATTTAGTCCAAGCCGTTCATAAAATTTTAGAGCGTCCTGAGAAAGTAGATTATCTAATTGTTGAAACCACAGGATTAGCTGATCCGCTTCCAGTTGCCTTAACATTTTTAGGAACAGAATTAAGAGAGATGACTCGTCTAGATTCTATCGTTAGTATGGTAGATTGTGCTAATTTTAGCCTCGATTTGTTCGAGTCTGAAGCAGCCAGAAGTCAGATTGCTTATGGAGATATTATTGTTTTAAATAAGACTGATTTAGTAGATGAAGAGGAGGTTAATTCTTTAGAAAATAGAATTAGAGATATTAGAGAATCTGCTAGAATTTTGCGCACTAAGAAATCTCAAGTTTCCTTGCCTTTAATTCTGAGTGTGGGATTATTTGAATCTGATAAGTATTTTGAGCATCAAGAGGTTGAACATCACCACGATCATAATCACCATGCTCACCATGATCATGACCACGATCATAATCACCATGCTCACCATGATCATCATCACCATGATCACCATTCCCATCATTTAGAAAATGATGGTTTTACCTCCATTTCTTTTGAAAGCGATAAACCTTTTTCTGTTCGGAAATTTCAATATTTTCTAGATAATCAACTCCCCTCTAATGTTTTTCGAGCTAAAGGTATTGTGTGGTTCGATGACAGTGATGATCGCCACATTTTTCATCTCAGTGGTAAACGGTTTAGTTTAGAACAGGATCAATGGAAAGGGACACCTAAAAATCAATTGGTTTTGATTGGACAAAATTTGGATAAGGATAAATTATATCAACAGATCGAGCATTGTTTATCTGCTTCATGAAACCTATACAAACCTAGACATAGTAGATCACAAACATACCTCCCTTATCTTTCTATCTTTCTAGTTGAGGAGGGTGGGGAGTGTGGGAGGTGTGGGAAGTGTGGGAGAAAAGAGAGCAAAACTATAAAGAGGTTTTGACAATCGGATGTGGTATCAGTTCCAGAGAGGGAAAATTTGTCTTTGCGATCGCCAATTTAATACCAATTTCAAAAACTTAGACTACAGATATAATTGTTGTAGGGTTCAACGGCCTTTGAACCCTACGAGAATGTGTAGTTAGACTAACAGAAATTGGTATAAGTTGAATGGAGAACCAATATTAAAAACCCCGTTCCCACCTAAAGCGAGTGCGTAGCACTCAAGACAATATGGATGTTTTTGATCGTATTTTTAGGTGGGGACTTCTGCCAATAATTCTGTTAATTTTTCAGAGAGGATACGCACACTGGGTTCTGCGAGAATTTTACTATGGGCCCCATGAATGACATAGGTTTCCATCCCTTCTGATGCTACCCCTTCCCATCCATTGCTGGGATCGAGGAAGGTTAATTTAGTATGCTGCGCTTTAAAAAGGGTGATTTTTCCTGGATAGTCTTCTGGTATATAGGGGTTAGATTGAGCAGAAGGAGGATTCATGTTCTGGTGTTTTATTGTTTCCTGAGCAACCAATGGGGGAGTAGAAGGAGTTGACCAATGTTTTAGTTTATCAATACAGTAGGAAAGTCTTTCTTGGGGTTTGAGTAACCAAAAATTCCCCCATTGAATCTGCATCCGTCGCATCACGTCTAACCTCAGTTTTTGCCAAGTAGACATGGTTTTCCAGTTTGAGGGAAGCTTAACATTGGGATGGATGGTGTCAAACAAAATTAGCTTACTGACGGTTTCACCCTCTGCCTGAAGTTGTTTGGCCATTTCAAAAGCAACGTTTCCTCCGTTGGAAACCCCCATTAAAATATAAGGCCCTTGGGGCTGAAACTGTTGCATTTCTTTGATATAGTGGGCCGCTAATTCTTTGATGGGGGGAAGATTCACCGGTTTGTCGTGACCCTTTCTGGCCGCTAATCCATAATTGAGTCCATAAATAGGCTGTCTATTGCCTAAATATTGCCCTAAAGGCCGATAAAAACTTAACCCTTCTCCCAGAAGATGAATGGCAAATAGAGGGATTTTATCCCCTAAGGGTTGAATGGGGACAAGGGAGTACCAAGAAGATGACCATGTTTCTTCTGATAAGATTTTTCCTAGTTTTTCAATGGTTGGGGCTTCAAATAGTGCCGCTAATGATAAGGTTTTTTGCCACTGGGTTTCAATCTGGGCCAAGAATCTGGCGGCCAAAATAGAGTCTCCCCCTAAATCAAAGAAGTTATCATGAATACCGATGGGTTGATGAGCAAACAGGGTTTCCAAAATTTGAGCCAGTTGCTCTTCGATGTCGTTACGAGGGGCAATATAGCTATAATCTGAGACTTGTTCGATGAGGGCGTTTACTTTTTTAATTACTTCCTCAAATTCCCCTACCTCTAAACGCTGTTTCAATGATTGACGTTGAATTTTACCAGTGGCCGTTCTGGGAATGGCAGATTTAGGGACAGGAATTAAATGATGAGGATTGATCCCTAATCGTTGGGTGAGTTGGCCTCGGATTTGTTTGGCTAAATGGCCCAGTTGCTCGTCTTGGCTGATTTGTGTATGAAAAACAATGACTAATTCATCTTTATCTGGTGTTTCCAGGGGACAAGCAAGGGTATAACTGGGTTCAACCCCTTGAACTGCTTCGACTACTAATTCAATTTCTTGACAGGTATAATTCTTACCATTGATGATAATAATCTCTTTCTGTCGACCGGTCACTGTTAAACAATTGTCACGGAGAAATCCTAAGTCTCCTGTCTTAAACCAGCCATCTTCGGTAAAAATGCTGCTATTTAATCGAGGATTATTGTAATAACCACGAATCACCCCTGTCCCTCGAATCTGGATCTCACCCACTTCTCCTTCATTGAGGAGATGATTCTCTTCATTAACAATGCGAATCGCGCAACCGGGTAAGGGGGGCCCAATTTCCATAAACTGTTCCTGGCGATCGCTGTATCCCATTGTCTTCCATTGATTACCACTGGCAATAAGGCCGGTTTCGGAGAGTCCATAACCAATCCTGAAAACATCTGACCTTAACCCCAAGGGTTGTAAGGTTTGCATGAAGGAATAACAGGTTTGAGGGACAATTTTTTCAGATCCTAAGGCAATGGTTTTCAGGGAACTGAGATCCCTATGGGGTTGAGATGTCTGTTTGACTTGTTGGGTAATGCAAGTCATGGCAAAGTTGGTTAATACAGTTGCTGTCACTTGATATTGCTCGACAATGTCTAACCAACCCAGAGGATTCCCAAATAAGCTTTCTGCTGGGATATAGAGGGTTTGACCCAATTGAGGGGTGATTAGTCTAAATCCGGAGGCGTTATCGAAGGGAATCCAAGATAAAAAGCATTGAGAGTCTTTCGTCCTTGCATTGACAGTTAAAAATTGTCCAATGACGGTGACAGCATCAAAGGACACCAGTTTGGGTTGGCCGGTGGTTCCGGATGTGGCCAGCAATAAGGCTAAATCTTCGGGGTGGTTACGATAAAAATGCTCACTGGGGCTAAAGGGTTGACTGTTTTCTAGGGTTAGAGTCTGAGGATGATTGAGAAGGGAATGAAGGGCTTTCTCATGGTTGTTACGGGTCAAAATAGGAGGATGATCTAAGGTTTGCCATACCTGTTGCAGTTTCTTGCTTTGGGTTACGGGAACAGGGACAAATCCTCCTAAAAAACAAGCCCAAACTGTGGCGACAAAGTCATGACACCCCTCCAGATAAAGAATGATCAAATCTCCTGGTGATAGGTCTTGAGATTGCAGATAAGCGAGTATCCTAGTAGCTTGTGGCCAAAGGTTTGCATAGGTGCGGTTTCTGCTTTGATCTCCTCTGAGATCCTTGAGAACGGCTTCGGCGCAGCGTTCTATTTTTTGTTGTAGAATTTCTGCTAAGGTAGGGATGACTTCTAGTTGTTCGGTTGGCCTTTCTCCGTAAGCGATCGCTGGTTTTTCTTTTATTGCATGATCATCACTGTGAGGATCTAACCCTAATTCTTCTTGTAATTGGGTTTCGATTTGTTGAAAATAGTCAGAACGCTGAATATGGTTGACTATTTCTGTTTTTGTTGTCACGATTTGGCCGGTTTTTTCTCGTAAACTATAGACAAAAGAGCCATTTTTCTGAAAATTAACGGCGGGGACATCTAGGGGAAGGGACAGTTGAGCGATTTCTTTTTTAATGTTAGTGATTTGTGTTTCTAATTCTTGAAACAGTTGATGGCCTAAATCCGTGAATTTTGCATATTTACGCAGTTGTTCGAGACCGATTTGCAATTGTAAGGGAATACGAATCAGTTGACTTTTGCTACAGTCTAATAATTGACGGGTTGCTCCTCCTTGATAAACATTTAACCAAAATTGAGCAACAGGAGTATAGACATAGGTGGCGTGTAAAATCCCTCTCAGGGGGCGTAAATCTTGTCGCCAAGGAGAATAATAGTTGTTGTTTGTCTTGTCTTCTTCTAGTGAGTCTAAAAGGAGAGGATTATTTTGTTCTATTAAAAAGAGGCGATTATGATGAAACTCATGGATAAAGTTATCAGCTAAACGATAGGGATTATCGATGACACTACAAATTAAGGCCCCTGGAAAGTCTGAACTACTGAGGTTGATAAAATTCCCCATGTCTAAGGGTTTGAGGGCTAAAATTTCCATAAAATAGGGCAGTTGTTCAAAGGTTTGAGGATGATATTGTTCAATTAACTCTAATCCATTCTCCACTAGACTGACATATTCCTGCTGATAGGCCATTCCTGTCTCGGTTACCGCTTCACCATCGAGAAACTCTGGAGAATTGAAACAATAAGGTTGAAATCTTAATTTCCAGTCTTCTAGATGCAGGGTTGGACACTGCCCGACTTTTAAATTTTCTTCTTTTAGAGTAGCATTGGGGCTTAGTTCTAAATCTTTCCCTAAGATGACTAATTGATTGTCTTGAATTCCCTCAATTTCTATTTTTCCTTTTCCTTCTAGGTAAAGGGATGTCCCTGGTATAGCTAGAGGTAAAGAGGCAAGAAAAGGGGTTTTAAATTGATAGTTTTGTTGCCATAGGATAGCGTGAGCGATGGCAAATAATTTAAACTGATTGAGATGAACCATCAGCCCTTGAAAGGGGGTTTTTTTATCAATCCTCTGACAATATTGTTGCGCAACGAAGGGTAAGGGCCGTTTGGTTAATGTGGATTTAACGAGATCAAAGGCCAGTTGACACCAATGATAGGCATAAGGATCAGTCCAAATAGGCAGAAAGTATTCTGAGGAATCTGCCCTCATTTTCTCATAGATGTCTAAAAATTCTTCAATTTCGGCAATGTCTTCTGGGGACCCCAAATGGGAAGCGTTGCGAGTTAAAACTTGTTGCAGAGCTATTAAAATATTAAGGGTTTCTTGGCGACAATTATCAAAAAGTTTAGCATCTGTCCAAAAAAACATGGATCTTTCCCCTGCAGTTTGGTTGTTATTGATGTTTTTTTCAAATTCTGTATTAATTAACATTTTTGTTAAAAAAGTTGTCTTAAAAATAATTTAAAGATAAAAATTAATCTAAATTGCTTAGAAGAAAACTAGACTAAAATATAGATAATCTTAGTCTAGTTTAGTTAATTTTAGAATAAGGTTCTATTTTAGAAAAAAGAGCTATCAAATTCCTAATTAAAACCCAAATTCACCACCGTCACCACCACGAGCAACAAAACGAACGATTGGGTTACTATTAGGTTGTTGGCCTTCCATGTCTGCAACAAGACGAGCGATTTGTTGTTTTTGGTCTAAATTAAGTTGGTTGTTGTTCAATTTTTTCATGGGGATTTCCTCACATTATTTAAAGTTAAGACAAGACACATTCTTTTGAATCTGTCTCTATCTTTGGCTTGGATGCTAACAAACTTCATCAGACTTGTCAATTCAATATGATTTGATTACTTCATGTCTAGCAGCTTTAAATTTAGGTAAAGCTTGGCTGATCATGTCATCATTAGTGGTTAAAGAAAGGCGAATATATCCTGGAATTTCTTTGGGAGTTCCAGGTAGGACAAATAATTGATATTTTTTGGCTAATAATTCAGAAAATGCACAGTCATCTTTTAGGGGCGTTTTAACTAATAAAAAGAAGGTTTCTTCAGGGATATTAACTTCATAACCCATGATTTGTAATTCTCTTACCATACGCTTGAGTTTGCCTTGTAATTGATCAATTCTTAGGTCTAAATTTTCTAATTGGATCATTTCTATGACTCATATAAGTCGCATTTTTATAAAACTCTCTAATGGGGGTTGTTGATTCAATTATTGTTAGTAAATTTGAAGCAATTTTATGAGAAAAAGAAGATGGTTGAGGATTCATTTTTATTTTACTAAGTTAGTAAATGTATTACATAATAAATGGCAAGTAAGAAAGATTTATTACTGTTCATTATAATTTATTTTTAGTTCATCTAAATTCCATAAAAATCCTCCTAAAGCAGAAAATTTTACATTTTCTATTTTATCACGGCCTGCTTGTAATGACAGTCCATTAACTAAGTAAAAGAAGGGTAATTGCTCGGCCACAATTTGTTGAAACTCTCCATAAATTTTTTTGCGTTTTTGTTCATCAAATTCTTGAGTTCCTTGAATAAAAAGTTGATCAATGGCTAATTCCCAATCAGATACTTTCCATCCTTTAATATTAGTTTCTCTAGGTTGTGGTCCTTGGTTAAATTGATGGAAAGAACCACGACTATTCCACATAGGAAATAATTGATTAGGATCGTTTGATCCCCCTGAAAAAGCACCCACATAACAATCCCAATCTCGACTGATTAATAATTTTTTAAGGACAAGATTAAAATTAAGAATTTGTAGGTCAGTTTGAATCCCAATATGGCTTAAATCTTCTTTAATTTGAATCGCTGTATCAATTCTAGATTTATCTTCTGATTTAACAAGAATAAGGAATTTAACTAGATTACCTTGATCATCCAATAATTGTTGTTGTTTATTATAAGAAAATCCTGCATTAATGAGTATTCTTTTGGCTTTTTCTGGCTCATAATTATAGGTTTTTAAACCTTCTTGAGGTGAGAGATAATAGGGACTATGAACTGATAAAGGAGAGTGTTGAATTACTCCTAATCCTCGATAGATATTATTATTCATCCTCTCTCTATTAATACTATAAGCAATAGCTTTTCTGAAGGCTAAATTATTAAACCAACGAGATTTCATGGGATCAACAAAAGGTTTCCCTTCTCCATTGATTGCTTGGTTTAAGTTAAATCCCATAAACTGAACTCCTGACTTTACTCCTCCATTATAAATAGTATATTTCCCTCTTTTTTCTTCTCTTTTTAGTAAACTAAAAGAGTTAGGAGTAACAGGAATATTATCTAATTCTCCTGAGCGAAATCTGATTAGTTGATTATCGGTTGATTCAATAATTTCTAATACTAAATTTTCAATATAAGGTTGTTGATTATTCTCTTTATCTTTACGCCAATAGTAAGGATTTTTCTCTAAAATAATTCTCTGAGCAGGAGTATAACTTAATAAACGATAAGGACCATTACTAATAATATCTTGGAGATTTGTTTTTGTTCCCCACATAGTTAAAAATTTTAAATTCCCCTTACTATCTTTACTTTTGATAGATTCCTCTAAAGCATGACGGGGCAAAATCGGTAATTCTCCAACTGCTGTTAATAAGGGGTAAAAAGGTTGACTAACTCTAAATTCAACTTGTTGATTATTCAATTTTTCAACAACAGGAAATTCTCCTGTATTGCCGATACGTAAAAGGTCTTTATATACTGTCGGTATTTGTTGATTAAGGTAGATATCATTATAAGTAAAAATAACATCATCTACAGTTAAAGGTTGACCATCAGACCATTTTAAATTATCTCTCAAGGTGAAGACAAGACTGAGATTATCAGGAGAGATTTCCCAATTTTTTGCTAATGCTGGTTCTAATTTAGCCGTCACACCATTTTGACTTAATAAACCCTGATAAATAAACTGAAAAATACTATAAGGAGTACGATTAACGGCAAAATTAAAGGTAGGAGGATCGTTAGGAGTTGCCAATACTAATTGAGATTTTTGTATTTTTGCGTTAAACTCTTGGGAGGCTAATACTGTTACTGTTAAGATAGTTATAAAAAATAAAGCTAGAACTAGCTTCCATGATCGCCGTTTAAACATCTTAGTTGATTTATTAAAGTGAAGTTAACATCTTGATCTGCTCATACCTTAGCAAAAATAATTCGTGAATGCCAGGTTTCTTGGTAAGAAGTGCTAACTGCTTATCTTGAGGGCATTTCTCGCTATAATACCCAATTAAATGCTATTATTACTCTCGATCTACAACAAGTTTATCAACAAGCTAAACAAGGAGATATTTCATTAGCAGAAGGTAAATGTTTAGGTCTTTTACACGAAGTTCTTATTACTATTAAAGATAGTTGAGAAACAAAAAATCTGAAAAAAACTTGCAGTTATGAACCTTTAGCTAACTATATTACTCAAAAAAATCCAACAGTTTTGGCAAAGTTAAGAGCAGCCGTTGCAATTATTTTAGGTAAGAATAATACTCCAAAATTAACAGGAGATTTTTAAACTAATAGTCCTTTATTTAATTTAACTGGTTATCCTATGCTTGTTATCCCATTAACATGAATTTTATCTTCTAAAGGACTACCTATTGGTATTCAACTAATAAGTAACTATGGAAATGATAGAAAGCTTTTATCCCTTGCTAAGAAGATCAGTAAGATAATTAATCCTTTACCTTGTTCTCTAAAAAATCGAAAGATTTTTATGAAAAGTAAAACTATACTCCATTTTTAAAAGAATAATGTTATAATTACGCTGTTAAAATTATACTCAATATTCTCCTTATGTCATTGATAAAAGAAATTGAAAGAAATAATATTTTTTTAGAAAAAGTAGAAGCTTATTTAAAAGACTTTGTGGTAGCAAATGCCTCAGAAATTGACCAATCTACTGATGCGTTAAAAACAGCTTTACAAGGATTAATTAAATATTCCTTACCCTCTGTTAGAATTCCTAAATCTTGGGGAGGATTAGAATTAGATAGGGAAAATTTTTATCTTTTTCAACAATTGCTTTCTCAATATTCTGGTGCATTAGCTTTTCTGCAACTGCAACATCAAGGAGCGATTCGAGATATTATTAACAGTAAAAATGAAGCATTAAAAGAAAAATATATCAACCAAGTTATCAATGATAATCAGTTAATAGGTCAAGGTTTTTCTCAGTTACGACGTAGGGAAAAAAAGATGATTATAGCCACTTCTGTAGAGGGGGGTTATGAAATAAATGGTCATGTTCCTTGGATTACTGGATATAATTTTTTTGAGGTATTTATATTAGGGGCAAATCTTGAAAATGGCCAGGAAATTAGGGGCATTGTTCCTTTTAATTCAACAAATGAACTGAGTTTAAGTGAACCCATGAAACTAGGGGCGATGCAATCTACTAATACGGTAACGGCGACCTTTGAGAAGTATTTTTTACCCAGAGAAAATATCGTATCTATTTCTAAAATTGGAGCAATTCATGAAAATGATAAAAAAGTCGTTCTTTATCCTAGTTTTTTGGTGTTAGGTTGTGCCAAAGGAGGGCTTAATATTGTTAAAAATGTTGCTGAAAACAAGCAACTTGACTTTATTAATGAAGCTTATGAACATCTTCATGAAGAGTTCATGATTTGTCAAGCTAAAGTTATGGAAAGCATGAAGATGAAACAGCGTTCTTTTGAAGATGATTTACAGTTAAGAGTGTGGGCAATTAATCTGGCGCAACGATGTACAAAAGCTGCCGTAACTGTTTCTAGTGGGGCTGCTAATTATTATAATCATCCAGCGCAACGGGTGTACAAAGAAGCCTTAGTTTTTAGTGTTTTTGCTCAAACAACTGATATTATGAAAGCTAGTTTAGATCAGTTAGTCTATAATTAAGTCTTTTCATTAATGAATAACTCTCGCTTATAAATATCAAGACATAGTCATTCTTTTGGGTGATGAACCAACTTGATCCCCAGAACTATTACTGTTGCGCAACAGTTAAAAGGGCGATCGCTCTATTTTCACAAGCAAAACCTTAGCACCCTTAATCAATCAAGTTATCCCTAGATCCTCAGAACTATTACTATTGCGCAACAGTTAAAACAGCGATCACAGTTATTTTGGATCTAAATTTTATAACCTGTTATAACCTGTTATTAAAAAACCTCAGTAAAACTGAGGTTAAGTAGGAGAACCCATGAAATGGAGAAAGCACAATTAAGCAAAGAAGAAAAATAAAATTATTAAAGTTGCTTTTAAATAGCAAGTCTTTATTTAATTTGACTTGTTCTAATCTAGTTATATAATGCCCAGAAATTGATGATTTCATGTCACTCAACTTAAAATAAGTAAAAGACCTCAGTAATACTGAGGTGTTGTAGGAAATTTTGAGATAGTCAAGTGAGAGAGATGATTTTTAGCTAATTACCAGCAAACAGTATCTTAAACACCCCGAAAACTTAAAAAGAGGACTATTCCACCCACAAGAGTTTCTACCGCTCCAGCAATTTGAATATAGCGTTGTAGAAAGTCATCGGACCAGCGTTTAACAAAGTTTGCCCAGTCAGGAACTAGAAGATATAAAGCGCATTTCAGGGTTATGAACCATCCTAAGACAGTAATCAGAACTGTCCAGTTGGCAACCCAAAGATTATGTCCAAAAACGATAATTAGTCCCCAAGGAAGGAATAAAAGCGACCACATCATTAACCAACTTTTATTATTGAGAAGTTCATCAATTAAATCTTTCCAAACCGCACTTTGAAATAGATAGGATAAACCAGTTACGATCAAGAATGTGGCGAAAACTTGTTCAATTACTAATGTCATCACCAACCTCCTTAATGACATATCAGCTAACAAGGAAGGTTGAAAGTCGATTGATTAATTATTTCGGCTCTCTATATCTATTATAGTTCATTCCTCAAAAACACCATAAGTAGAGACGTTAATAGAAACGTCTCAGAACTTGATTCACATGATGGCTTTAAGTTAAGATTCCGAGGCAGTGGCTGTTTCTGTTTCCCGCTTGACCCGACGAATGGGTAAATTAGCAATTAAAGCGGTCATCCGTTGGTCGCTTTCGAGAGAAAATTCCATTTCTTCGGGGTCAATATCCACATAGCGATTAACCACAGCTAAAATATCTTGACGCATGGCCTCAACCATTTCAGGATTCAAACCAGCCCTATCGTGGGCAATAATAAATTTAAGACGATGTTTAGCAGCTTCACCGCTTTTTGTCGGGGTTTTCCAGGGAAATAATTTTTCAAGGAGATCGAGAATCATGGATTTAGGGTATGGATAAAAGGTTTACTTTTTGAAAATACTGAGAAAACGAGTAATCAGGTTATCATCAGCCGCCATAAAATCGAGAAAGGGAATATCTTGCCCGTTTAATCTCTGGGCAATATTGCTGAAGGCCATTCCTGGTAAGGAAGGAGTCTCTTCTAATACCAAAGGTTCCCCTTTGTTCGTCGAAATAATAATACGTTCATCATCAGGAACAATCCCCAACAAAGGAACCACCAATAAATCTAAAATATCCTCCACCCCAATCATTTGATTGAGTTGAATCATTTTTGGTTTAATCCGGTTAACAACCAGATGAATTTTTTTGATATCTTCACTTTCTAATAATCCCACCACCCTGTCAGCATCGCGTACCGCAGCCATTTCTGGGGTAGTAACAATAATCGCTTCTTGGGCGGGACATA
Organism: Crocosphaera sp.; assembly: GCA_051439445.1. GTDB lineage: Bacteria > Cyanobacteriota > Cyanobacteriia > Cyanobacteriales > Microcystaceae > Crocosphaera. Next base: position 25,782 of record JBFRWG010000029.1, on the reverse strand, counting down.
TAGCATTACGAAAGCCCATTTCAATCCCTGCCGGACTATCAATAAAAATAAAATCAAACTGTTTATCTAACTCAGATACGAGCTTTTTCATATCATCAGGACTAATGGCTTCTTTGGTGCGATTTTGGGCTGCAGGTAATAACATTAAATTGGGTTGACGTTTATCTTTAACCAAGGCCTTATCAATGGAACATTCCCCAGACAAAACATCAATGGCGGTGTAAACCACCCGTTGTTCAAGACCCAAGAGTAAATCTAAATTTCTTAAGCCAAAATCAGCATCCACTAAAGCAATTTTAAATCCTAAACGGGCGATGGCCGATCCCAAATTAGCTGTAATAGTAGTTTTGCCCACGCCCCCTTTTCCAGAGGTAATTACAATAACACGACTCATAATTTAAAACTCAATTATCCAAATAGATCATAAATTTATTATTATGCAGGATTAGGGGTTATTTTTTCACTCCATCCGCGATCCTTAGCAGTAAATGTATGGGTTTTATTAAAATTGAGAGCAGACTTGAGACGAATCCCTTCGGTGGTTAAATAGGCCACTTCTGGTTCACATACCTCTGGACTGTTCTCTGGCGGCCTAGCTACTGCCTCCCCAATGCGTAGCTGAGTAGGCTGCATCCGCAAAGCCATAATACAACATTCTGGGTTCCCTTTTGCCCCGGCATGGGCAATCCCTCGTAAATGTCCCCAGATGATGATATCTCCATCTGCAATCACTTCCCCTCCTGGATTAACATCTCCTTGAATGATAACGGTTCCTGGGTGACGAATGGCTACACCTGATCGCACTGTGGTTTTGAGATAGAGGGGTTCGGTGAGGTTGGTAGGGGTTGAGCTATCTGTAGGAAAAAGTTCGCGTTTTTGGGCTTCTTGTTCGACGGAATAACCAGCGGTGGCTGCAGTGATGGCGGTTTGACGGCGACTGGTAAAGACGCGAGTTAATTTTAATTCTGCTGTTTCTAGGGCTTCTCCGATATTATGGAATTGTCGACTATCCAGGAGGCGGTTTTCTACTAACAAATGAACGGGGGTTCCTTGTGTCCAGGTTCCTTTATGATGATTGAGACAATATTTTAAATCCTGTAGGAGTTCGCTCCAGTCTTTGTTTACGTCTTTAGCTTCACTGTCTGGCAAGATCAGTAATAGTTTTTTACCTGCCCGTTTTAGATGCACTTGGGAATAGGGTTTGGAGACGTTGGGGTTAAGGTTGGGGGGAGACGTGGTTGACTCAGGGTTCATCGAAAATTTTGGGTTGGAAACCCCGTCTTTTTTGAGGACGGCTTTACCATGACAGTGTAGCGCATTCACCGAAAATTTTGGGTTGGAAATCCCGTCCTTTTCAGACCTCAAATCACCCCACATAATTTAAGTCCTAGTTTCGGAACTAGGACTTAATTGGTATGTTCAAACGGTTTATGAGTAACAATAATAATTTAACTGCTTATCTAATCAGTTGGACTTGCGGCAAACCGGAAAGTTGTTTTACAATAGGGGGCTAATCATTATCCCAGGTTTCGCAAGCGATGAGATCACCAATTTGATCCCGCAATAAATACTCACATCTTTCTAATTCAATTTCCACACAAACCCACTCGCGGGGAGGAATAAACTCACAAAGGACATAGATAGGTTGGCGACGACTGACAATACCAGTGTCAACTAAATGACGGACTTCGTCCTTGATCATGTTGATGGTGTAACTGCTAGAAGCAGCAGAGGTAGAAGGAGAAGGGAGGGTACTAAGACTCATATCAATTTACCAGGTGATTAGGAAGACTTACTATTCAATATAATCTAATTGTTCATAATAAGTAAAGCGATTTTTTGCTGTAACACAGGATACATTTTGGTATTTTTCTTTTAAAGTCTCTTTAGATCAAGGTTGACAGGATGTGAAAAAATGTTACAAGGGTTGAATTCGATGATCATTATGGAAAAATAGGAAAGGGACAGATGAGGATGCTCCCGTAGGTTGCGATATATCTTTTGTTCTGCTTGGGTTGCCCTTTCCACAATAAAAGTCATCTCCAAGAGGTTTAAACGGTTTAACCTTTGCCAAACTTGATGATAAACCGAACTAACCTTGAGTAAGACAATGACATCCGCCCAAGTTAACACAATTTCTAACTCATTTTCATTGTACAAAGCAGGGAGAATGGCCAAATTTTGAGAACGAAGGGTTAAGGGAATGCCTAGTACCGAAGCAGCGGCCATGGGAGAACAAACCCCAGGAATAGTCGTAATGACAACTTGGGGATGATCCTTCAGGAGAGTTTGGGCCAAGTAGGTAAAGGTACTATAAAAACTGACATCCCCTTCACAGGCAAAAGCCACATCCAGCCCTTGCTCAAGATACTGCCAAACGGTTTCTGCTGCCTTTTTCCAGGCTTTTTGTAGCTGTTGCTCATCTTGAACATAGGGAAAATAAAGGGGCAGGGTTGTTTGTTTGGCTGTGATCCAGGGGGCGATAATTCTTTGAGCTAACCCCGATCTTTGCTCAACCCCCAGAGGAAAAGCAATAACGGGGACTTTTTTTAAGAGGCGTTGTCCTTTAACTGTAATTAATTCAGGATCCCCTGTTCCCACACTAATACCATACAAGGTTCCTAAGTATTTTTCCATTGAGATTGATTGAGCCATTTATCTAAGTCAATTGTCGTTGAATTTTGATAGTCTTTTCTCGGTTTTTTGTAAAGAAAATATAAAATTTATTGCCAAACAATAAGAATTATCAAAAATATTAATTTATCTTTAGATAAATAATAGTTAGTATGCCTGGAGAAAATGAATTTCTTATGTTAGCCTATGGGTAGGCTGGAGAGGGTCAATCAGAATGTAGAATGTACAATGTAGAATGTAGAATTACCTCCACCTCAAGTTAGAGGCTTGAAACAACGAAAATTATTATTCTCTTGGTCGATTAGATATAGCGAGGAGACCTCGCCATCCCTCGACCGCTTTTCATCCCCTTGAAAGAGGAGGCTTGGAACCCTTTTTTTCGGTCAAAATGGACTGACTAACAGTTTGATTAATTAGTTATTCCCTAATTAATCAAGTTTTCCTGAGCGGTTAATTATTAACCCCATTCTTGTTCACTATTCTCTAATTCCCATACTCATCATAAGTTAAATTAGTTTTGGACAAATACATAGGTAGTTGTTATGGATAATGGACATGAAACCCAAACAAGAAAATTATTTCAGGAAACGGAAAAAACTCGTGAGCAGTTAATTTTAGAAAATCTAAGCAATGTAATCAGTTCTCATACGGGGGAAGGGATTTATTTGTATATTTCTCCCTCATGTCAGTCCTTATTAGGATATGAGGAAAAAGCCTTTATTGGACAATCGGCAGAAATTTTTTGTCACTCAGAAGATTGCCATGTAATTAGAGGATTTTATCAGCAATTAAAACAACAATGGAATTTGTCTCCTATTACTTACAGAATACGTCATCATAGGGGGCATTATATTTGGTTAGAAACTGTGGCAAAAGTAATTCCTAATGGAGATACAGGAGAGATTGCAGAAATTATCTGTATCTCTCGCGAAGTCACTCAAGAGAAGCACAAAGAAGCAGTTATCAAAAGTTATCAACAACCCCATACTTTCATTTTAGATAACTTACCAGATTTAGTGACAACCCATAGTCCAAAAGGAGTTTATCAGTATGTTTCACCCGCTTCTAAAAGACTATTAGGCTATTCTCCTAATCTTTTAATTGGTCATACTATACAAGCTTTTTGTCATCACCTAGATCATTGTTTAATTAAACAGTTTTATCAAGAATTAAGAGTAAATAAATCTATCGCTATCGTTACCTATCGCATCTATCATAAAGAGGGTTATCAAGTTTGGATAGAAACTAGAGGAAACCCAATTATCCATCCAAAAACTGGAGAAATAAAAGAAATATTATGTGTCTCCCGTGATGTAACTAAAAGAAAACAAATAGAGGAAGCATTAATCCAAGCAGAAAGAGAATACTATCAAATTTTTCACAGAAGTCATCAAGGGATTTTTAAATTAACATCGGAAGGTTATTTTTTAGAAGTTAATCCGGCTTTAGCAGAAATTTATGGCTATGATAGTCCCGAAGATTTATTAAAAACCATCGGTAATTGTAACCAGGAACTATATGTTAATGTCAAAGAACATGAGCAGATTTTTAATAGTTTGAAAAATGGTGGAGAAATTGTCAATTATCAGTGCCAAATTTATCAAAAGAACAGAGAAATTATTGAGATTATAGAGAATATCTGGGCAGTTTTTGATGAATGGGGACAAGTTCTTTATTATCAAGGAACCGTCCAAGAAATAAATCATAATAGATTAGGGAAAAAAGCTTTAACATCAGTTATTTTAGAAGATCCTGTTACCCATTTACCGACCCGTGAATGGTTTAATAAGCACCTGGAAAATTTACTTTTCAAAACCAGAGAACCCGTCGAAGAAAATCTAGCTATTCTTGTTCTTCACTTGGATAATTTTCAATTAGTCAATGAAAGTTTAAGTTATGAAAAAGATAATTACTTACTTTCTCAAATCATCCAAAGACTACAAAGCAGAATCAGGGTTGAAGATACCTTAGCAAAATTAGCAGAAGATGAATTTATCCTCTTAGTCAATAATTCATCTCGTCAAGAAATAACACTGATTGCTCAAAGACTTTTAAACATCCTTCACTATCCTTTTGAGATTGAGGAAAACAAAGTATTTATCCGCGTTCATATTGGCATCAACTTCAATGAATGCAAAAAGTATAAACAACCAGAGAAGATGATCCGAGATGCTAAATTAGCAATGTATCAAGCCAAAACAGATAAAAAAGAGAACTATGCTATATTTAATCCGAAAATTAAAGCAGCAGCTTTACAGCGAATTCAATTAGAAACCGATCTCAGACAAGCCATCAAAAACAATCAATTATCTCTTTACTATCAACCTATTATTGAGTTAAGTAGTGGCTATTTAATTGGGTTTGAAGCCTTATTAAGATGGCATCATCCCATGAAAGGAATCATTTCTCCTACTGAATTTATTCCTATTGCCGAAGAAAGTGAACTTATTCATCCTATTGGTTGGTGGGTATTGGAACAAGCTTGTTGTCAACTGCAAAACTGGCAAGAGTTGAGTAGAAAAGCAGCTAAATTAGTGATTAATGTTAATGTATCAGCACAACAATTAAAACAAGGTCAATGGCGTGAAAAACTAAATCAATTGCTAAATAATACTGCCGTTGAAGGAAATAGTTTGAAATTGGAAATTACCGAAAGTTGTCTCTTAGAAACGGTCCATAATGAAGTGGAAGAAGTCCAAGAATTAAAAAGTTTGGGTCTGGGATTATGTATCGATGATTTTGGAACAGGTTATTCTTCTTTAAGTCGGTTACATGAATTTCCTATTGATACCTTAAAAATTGATCGATCTTTTATTAGTAAATTGGGAATTACAGATAAAGTAATTGTTCCCATGATCATCAATTTAGCCCATACTTTAGGGATGAATGTGGTGGCTGAAGGAATTGAAACCCGCGAACAATTTAATCACTTACAAGGCCTAAACTGTGAACTGGGCCAAGGGTACTTTTTTGCTAAACCTATGACGGCACAAGAAGCAACAAAATGGGTGGTTCATGAAGTTAAAACAAATGTATAGGAGGAATGGATAATGGAGAATGGATAATGGAGAATGGAGAATGGAGAATGGAGAATGAGGAATGGATAATGGATAATGGATAATGGATAATGAGGAATGGATAATGAGGAATGGAGAATGGATAATGGAGAATGGAGAATGGATAATGGAGAATGAGGAATGGATAATGAGGAATGGATAATGAGGAATGGAGCAATAATTTAACTTTACTTTGTTTTCAACTTCCCACAGTCCCCAGACTCCCTATGTCTCCCAATCATAAAGCGACAAATAGCCGTCAACTGGCCTTAAAAATTCTGCGAGAGATAGATCGCAAAAAGAGTTATACCGATATTGCCTTAGATCGTGCCTTGCAACACAGCACCCTTAGCCCAAGCGATCGCCGTTTATGCACAGAATTAGTCTATGGTATTGTGCGTCATCAACGGACTCTCGATACATTAATCGATCAACTGGCCAAAAAAACTGCCCAACAACAACCCCCCGACTTGAGACGCATTCTTCATCTGGGACTGTATCAACTACGATACCTGGATAATATTCCCCCATCAGCTGCCGTTAACACCAGTGTGGACTTAGCTAAAGAAAATAAGTTACAACGGCTTTCAGGGGTGGTTAACGGTATTCTCAGGCAATATATCAGAAAGGGTGAAACGGGTAAGGAACCGTTGATTTTACCCCATGAACCTCTAAAAAAAATAGCGATCGCTTACAGTTTTCCTGACTGGATGGTCGAAACTTGGGTCAGACAATGGGGAGAAGACAGCACCCAACAGTTATGTCATTGGTTTAACCAAACTCCGGCCCTTGATATTCGTCTGAACCCCTTAAAAACTAACCTAGAAACTCTAGAAACCCAACTCACTGAAACTGGTATAACTGTTACCCGTATCCTTAACTTTTCCCATAGTTTAAGACTACAGGGAAAAATAGGGGCTATACAAACCTTACCAGGGTTTAGCCAAGGTCATTGGACCGTACAAGACAGTAGCGCACAACTGGTGAGTTATTTACTTGATCCCCAACCAGGGGAAACCATTATCGATGCTTGTGCGGCCCCCGGCGGAAAAACCACCCATATTGCCGAGTTGATGGGAGAGCAAGGCCTCATTTTTGCTTGCGATCGCACCTCATCTCGTCTGCAAAAAGTGCAAGAAAATGCTCAAAGACTCCAATTAAGCTCCATCAAAATTGTAGAAGGAGATAGTCGCAATTTACCACAATTTATTGACAGTGCTGATCGGGTTTTAGTGGATGTTCCTTGTTCAGGGTTAGGAACCCTACACCGACACCCAGACATCCGTTGGCGACAAAGTCCCGAACGAATCCAACAACTGTCCATCTTACAACAGGAAATCGTAAGGGAAGCTGCGACATGGGTGAAACCTCAAGGAAGTTTAGTGTATGCAACTTGTACCCTTAACCCCTTAGAAAACGAACAAGTTATAGAACAATTTTTAGCCACCCATCCTCATTGGAAAATTGAACCCCTTCCTGCTGATGAGCTTTTTTCCCCTTTTATTACAGCCTCACCTTGGATAGAGATATTGCCTCATCAACATAATATGGATGGGTTTTTTATGGTGAAGTTAAAAAGAGACTATTAATTAAACGTGAGTTGGGGGTTCGGAGTTCGCAGTTCGCAGTTGGGACATTTTTAACGAAAGAATCAGGGTTTTGAGTTAACGAGGTGACTCTTAAAGCATCGATTTTATGTTCTGTCGAACTCACGTTAATTAAGTTGTATTAAGTTGATCTCGATAACTTCTTAAAACTTAAGAAAATTCTTGACGAATCTTGAAAACTGATTGCAAAATATGGGTGGTTGTGAGGAATATTTTGAGAGTGAATATAAGTCCTACTACGTTTTAATGTGGGTGGGATATTATTAGAGGCTAGGCTAAAACATAGAAGCAGTTGTTGATATGTTATCGAAGTGGCTTCCATTCAACTTTTAATCAATGATGAACAAGAGTCGGTTATATCAACTGATTCATTATTCTTTTTCCTATCATTCACCCCATAGATAATAGAGACAAGCTCCCCTTTTTGGGTGATGTCGTTCTCTTTTTGTGGATCTATGGTGAAGATGGAGCGACTGGCAATTCAGGGATTTTTCAGAGACAGATCATGTTATTTAATAAATCGTTTTTACCCTCACTTACTCGTTTGGCTTTAATCTCTTTGAGTTTGATATCTAGTGTAACCATCGTCAATGGTTTATCCGCTTTGGGAACTGAGGAAGATGTTCCTAGCCATCAAACACTATTATTAGCACAAACATCCGGCAAAAATCGCTTACCCGATGGAACTTATCTTTATGGAACTTCCCCTGAACCGGAGACCATTGGCAAGGAATATATGGTTTTTCAAGTTGAGGAGGGGAATGTCAGAGGGGCCCTCTATATGCCCAGATCAGAGTATAGTTGTTTTACGGGAACCTTTACAGAAAATGAACTGAATATGTCAGTTATTGACCCTTATGATGGAAAAGAATATCCTTATTCGGTGTCTTTAGAAATAGCGTCTACATCGACAGTAGCTGGTAATGGTCAATGGAGGGAAATTGGTTTAGAAGGTTATCATCGTCTTGATAATCTTAGTTCTTTAGACCAGGATATTCTCAAGAAGTGTTAATAAGTAGATAAAAATATAGTTAAACCTCCTCATATCTTTAGAAACCTCGCTAAACTGAGAGTAGAACAGCTAGGTAGAACATGAAATATGTCACCTGTTCATAGTTAATAAAACTTTTAACACTCCCCGTTTTTGTGCTGTTTCAAAGGCTTTTATCCCTTCTTCTAGGGTATAACGGTCTTGTATTAGAGGTTTAACATCTACTTGTTCTTTGCTCAATAAGCCTAAAGCAGGGGCAAACGGTCCACAACGTGAACCAATGACCGTTATTTCATCCACCACTAAGGTAGAAGCATCGAGGGTCAACTTTCCTGCATAGGTACTTTTCAAGACTAAAATACCACGGGGACACAGAGAACGACGAGCGAGATCAAAGCCCTGGGGATTACCAGTACATTCTACAGCCAGATCAAAACTTCTTGGGGTTACTTCTGTTTCTAACCCTGTTTTAATACCTCTAGCAGCAAGATTGGCCAATTTTTCTGGGTGACGACCAATCACCAATAAATCACATCCGGTTAAGGCTAAGGTTTGAGCAACTAACTGACCTAACTTTCCATCTCCCACCACCATCACCCGTTGATTTTCATCAATTTTTACCTGTTGTTGTATTTCTAAAGCAGCGGCCAGGGGTTCGGTAAAGGTGGCCTCATCGTTACTGACATTCTCAGGGACTTGATGTAAATTCTTAATAGGTAGGGTCAAATAATCAGCAAAGGCCCCATCACGGTTAACGATCCCCAAAACGGTGCGATTTTCGCAATGGGTGGGAGTTCCCGCAAGACAGAAACGACAGTGACCACAAGCAGCATTAATTTCACCCACGACCCGTTGATTAATTAAATGGGAGGGGCCTTGTTCGACAACACCGACAAATTCATGGCCAAGAATACCCTGGTAAGGATAGTAACCCCGTAATAGTTCTATATCGGTGTTACAAATTCCCGCTTGTAACACTCTAACCAAAGCTTCCCCTTGACTAGGTTCAGGAAGAGGTAAATCAGTTTTTAATTGTAAGTGCTGATTTTCTAACCAAAGTCCCTTCATGATCTATCTTCTCTATTTCCTTATCAATGGTACACTATAGCAGTACAAAAAAGATTATGACATTACTGTAGGCCGATGCACTGCCCACCCTACTAGATTTTGTGATTCTATCAATGTCAAACACCATAATGCGTAATGCTATATAACCCCATAAAAGCAACAAGATATTATTGAGATCATAGGATCTAGAACCTAGCTTTTTATAGCGAAAAATTTTTGTAACAAGGTATCAATCCTCGTTATAAAAACAACTGTTATCTGAGTTTAATATTATTAAACCCCTACTGACTTATAAATTCATTAAACCCACTTACTTATGTCTTCAACCCAAGTTTTTGAACAAACCATTTTAGTCAATGCCAGTGCCACCATTGTTGAACGGTGTATTATTGATTTAGAATTAATGCATCGTTGGCTCAACCCGGCATTAAAATGTGAACCGATCCGAGAATGGAGTACAGAAATTGGGGGAAGAAGTCGTTTTTTGATTAAAATTCCTCCTATTAATCCTACTTTAATTAGTCAGGTAATTGAACGAGAACCTGGGTTAATTGTTTGGCAATTTAATGGTTTTTTTAAAGGATGCGATCGCTGGGAATGCCAACCAACAAAAGAGGGAACCAAATTAATTAATCGCTTTGAATTTGAGATTCCTAACCCGCTTATTAGTTGGGGTTTTAATCAGTTTGCGGCTGCTTGGACAAAAAAGGATATGAAGGCACAACTGAGACGATTAAAACGGGTTGCAGAAGAAATTTATCAATTAGAATGTAGTTAATTTCGTTTAATCTTTTAGGGAATTAATATTTAAAAAAGGTTCAATGGTTTTTAATAAAACCTTGGGCAAAATGGGTTTGCCTAAATACGCATTCGCTCCTAGTTTTATCCCTTGTTCTCGATGACGTTGACCGGTGCGAGACGTTACCATAATCACAGGAATATGACACCAATTTTCATGAGAACGGAGAGTTTCTAACAATTCAAAACCACTGACTTTAGGCATTTCTACATCAGAAATAACCAGATCAATCTCTCCTTGATGTAGTTCCAATTTTTCTAAAGCTTCTTGTCCATCACGACAAACAATGATATTAAAACCAAATTGCTCGAGTATTTTTTCCATTAACCGTCGAGTTGCAACAGAATCTTCTGCTATTAAAATTGTGCCGTATCTATCAACTCTTTTTCGTCTATTTTGTTGCCGAGATGAAGAATATTTTGTTTTTGATAAGACAGTGAATGCTTGAGGTAAAATAACGGGAACAATTTCTCCCCCACCTAAAATCGTACAACCCAGTAAATAATTAGGAACAATCACCGTATCATCAAAAGGTTTAACTAAAAGTTGTTCTTCGCTAATTAGGGTATCTACCATAACTAAAAAAGGGGTAGAAGCTCCTTGGAGGATGATTCCTACTTGAGATTTACTAAAGGTATCATTTCCTGTATCATTTGATAATAATTCAGATAGTTGCAGAACAGGAATTAATTGATTTCTCCAGTTTATTTGGCTTGAATTACTCTCTTCCCAAATTAATTCTGACGCTGAAATTGTTTCTAAAACACTAGAAGTAGGAATGGCTAAAAGACGATGTTGCCATTGAACTAAAAATAGAGAAGTAAAGTTTAAATCAAGGGGAATATTAAGGGTGAATCGACTGCCTTTATAGGGTTCACTCTCAACTTTAATGGTTCCTCGTAGTCTTTTAATTTTATTACGAACAATGTCTAATCCTACCCCTCTTCCTGATAGTTCACTCGCTAATTCGATGGTAGAAAAATTAGGATGAAATATCCAATCTAAGATAGTTTCTTGGGATAATTGATCAAAGGTTAATTTTGATGAAACCAATCCTTTATTTTTAGCTCGTTGATAAACTTTATATAGATCAATTCCTTGACCATCATCACTGACAGTAATTTGTAATTGATGATTATCAATGTTAGCTGTTAAATTAATATTAGCTTCTTTTGATTTTTCATACAATAATCGTTCTGAGGCGGATTCAATACCATGATCAAAAGCATTATTGATAAGATGAGTTAGGGGAGTTTGTAATTGTTCTAATAATAGTTGATCAATTAAAACATTTTCCCCTGTAACTGAGAAGTTAACTAATTTATTATAGCGACGATTAAGGGATTGAACTTGAGGGAAGAATCTTTGAGCAATCAATTTAAAAGGAACTAATCGAGATTTTGTAATATTACCATAAAGTTGATCAATATTACTATCAAATACATCTAAATTATCTGAAATATCTTGATTAATTAAGTTAAGATCGGCATGGTTTTCTTGAAATTGCAACATCAATTCTTGAAAGCTTTGTAAGCTACTATGAATACCTGTATAACGATCAAATTCTAGGTTATCAAAGTCTTGATTACTGTCAGAAGAAATAGCAACAGAATTAACTGCTAATTGGTCATAAAAATTTTGAACTTGTTCTTGAATTGGTTCAAATTGACGAGAAATTTCTCGTATTTTTCTTGTAACTTGACTTAATTGTTGTTGTCTTAATCGTAATTTTTCTCTGGTCACTAATAATTCTTCTACTTCATTGGTCATCTTTTCTAATCTTTCTACAGGAATGCGTAAATGAGATAAAGAACTTAATTCCTCTGTTGTATCAGCAATAAGCTGATAATTTTCTGGTTCTAGATTAGATGATAATGGTTGATCAAGGAATTCATTAGTATTGATAAAAAGCTGATTATTTTCTTGGTCATTACTAGATAGTCTATTAGCAGTATTTTCTAAAAAATCTTGAGATTGCTGACGGATTTCAAGAGTTAAATTATGAACAATATTCAATAAATAATGAGCAGGAACTTTTTTAACAAGTTCTTCTAAAGGATCAATTTTATCCAGTAACCAAGGTAATTCTAAACTTTCACCTAATAATAAACATTCCTGGGAAAAACCAATAATTTTTTCTTTGATAAACTCAGGTGAATCTTGAGAAGATAATTGTTCAATTTGCTGTAAACATCCTTCTAAATCCCTTTCGATTGCTAATTCTAAAAATGACTTCTCTGGAGAATCTTGCTGAGAGCTTATTGCCTCAATTTGAGAATCATCTGTTGAACGAAAATCGGCTAAAGCTTTTAATAAATTAGCATCAGCAAAAACCTCTTGATGACTACGAGCTTGATGAATTAAAAGTCTCATTTCATCTACAGTCCATTCTAACAAATTCCATCCCTTTTGATTATCAGAATACTGCTGTGTTTTTAGGAATTCAACTACATCTTCAAAACCATGAGCTAATTCTCTTAAACTCCATAACTGAGCAATACCTGCACCTCCTTTTAATGAATGTGCTGCTCGTAATAATTCTGTAAAATTTGCATTTGTATAGCCTTTTTTTATCTCTTTTTTTAACGTAAAAATGTAAGGTTCGGCATCTTCATCTAAAAAGCACTGACGAGCTTCTTTTGTTATTTCTGCCAGGGTAAGTTCATCTAAGTCAAAGTTCATTGTTTTGTCCCCATTTTAAAATAAGAATATTATTAAGCTTGTAAACGAAACTGTTCAACAGACATTTGTAAAATCTTAATTTTATCTACTAGTTTTTGCAGAGATTGAACCACGGTTTCAGCTTGGGAAGATGTCTGATCAGAAATAAGTGCTACCTCCTGTATTTTCTCGTTAATGTGTTGAGAAACATGACTTTGGGCAGTAGTATTCTGAGTAATTTTTTGTAAATATTCATCAATATTTTCGCTAGTGGTAGCTAACCCTTGCAAAATGTCTTGGGTTTGACGAATTAATTGAGTTCCTGTTACCACTTCTGCCGTACTATTTTCCATATCTTCTAACACGACAGAAGTATCTTCTTGTATGGTTTCTACTAAGTGTTGAATATCTTGGGTTGCGTTGGTTACTTTAGCAGCTAAACGACTAACTTCATCAGCAACCGTTTTAAATCCTTCTCCATGTTCCCCTGCTCTAGCTGCCTCAATAGAAGCATTAAATGCTAATACATTCGTTTTTTCAGAAATAGAGGAAATAATAGTAACAATTTGCGAAATTTCTTGAGACGATTCTGCTAATTTTTTCAATTTTTTGGCAGTTCCTGCCACTGAAAAGCGAATTTTTTGAATACTATTTACTGTCTGATTCATCGCAGCGTCCCCTTCTTGTGCTTGTTGACGAGCGAGTTTAGCAATATTAGCTGCTTCTTGGGTTGAGTTAGCCACATTTTGAATGGAATGATTCATATCAGCAACCCCTGCAAAGACTTGATTAATTTCTTGAGCTTGATCAATAGCTGCTTTAGAAAGATGTTGGACTTCTGTTTCCTTTTCTAATACTAAAAGATTGACTTCAGAGGAAACAGTTTTAACTTGAGATACTAAATGACGAAGACTACGAATTGTCATATTAAAAGCATCAGCTACTGAACCAACGACACCATCTGTAACTTGAGCTTCAACGGTTAAATTTCCTTTCTGTGCTTCTTCAATTTCTAACAACATTTGAATCACTTCTTGTTGCAGTTTTTCCCTAGCTTCTTTTTGTTTTTCGGCTTCTGCTTCTTGTTGATTCGCATAGTAAGATAGTTCTGCTTCTGAAGCAACAATACTATCGGCCATTGTATTAAAGGTGGTGACTAATTCTCCCATTTCATCATCGGCAAATTTTTCGCCTCTAATGTGACGATTTCCTGATGAAAATTCTACGGTCGTTTCTCTTAATTTATTAAGGGGTTTAACAATAGCTTGTCCTAATAATTTAGCTAAAATAATACTTACAGATATGGCTAATACTGCGGTAATTCCTTGAAGGATTAAACTTTGTTGTATTAAAGCATTTAAAGCTTTGTGGGGTGTTCCTCTTAGTAAAATACCAACAGGTTTATTTTCAAAATTAAACAGTGTTTTTGCTGCTAATGTATAAGTATTATTGTTAATATTAACCACTTCAGTAACAGTTTTTCCATCAGCATCAATGGCTTTTTGTAATAATTTTTTATTGGCTAAATTAGGATTTTCTGTGAAATTTCCGTCAGGACGAATTAATTTTGATGTAACTAAACTAAATTCTTCTTGTTGATTGTATAAGTAAATGGCACTATAACCATTATTCAAAGCAGTTAAGGTATTATGAACAATAGGAGATTTAACTACATCTCCAGAGATTAAAGCTCCAACAATTTCAGCTTTTCCATTACGAACAGGGGTGATAGTATAACGAATTAAAAAATTGGGTTTAGTAGCAGGATCCACACCAATATCTTGAGCTAATATTCGAGCAGTCAATCTATTTTCTTTTGCTAAATCATCATAGGAAATAATTTCACTAAATTTACTCTTTGTTCCATTTTTCAGAGCCTTTGTAACTAACCCATGAGGATCAAATAAGTTATTATTTACTTTAATATTTCCTGTAGCAATGGTTGTTCCATTTTTATCCACTAAGGTTGCTAATTCTATTTTTTGTTTATAAATTTCATTGGCTAAAGTTTTTAAAATTGTTCCATTAGCTTGTTGTTTTTCGGCGGCTTTAATTATGGCATAATTCCTGGATTGACTATCAAAAGTCATTTCCATTTGATCCATTTTCAGATTATAGTTGATTTCAGCAACTTTCAACTCAGATTTTGCTTGATTGACTAATTGGAAGCGACCATTGCTAATAATTAAAATTGCTCCAACTCCCACTAAAGTTAAAATACATCCAATTTCTGAAGTTAATAAACTGGCTAATTGTTTAGTTTGAATTGGTAAATCATAAAACCGTTTTAACAATTTTTTATTAACGGGTATAGAGGAGCTTTTTTCTGATATAATTTTGTCATCTTTTTTGTTCTCTAAATTGTCTTGAAGTTGATTATTTTCAAGGGTGTTTAATGCTTTTTGAGCAATTGCTTTATAGCTTCCTTCTTGATCAGTTTCAATGACTTGACGATAGAGAAAAACTGCACCCTTAATATCACCTGCTTTTTCTAGATTACTAGCTTCTATTATCTTAGTTAAGCAGTCATCAATCTTAACACTTTCTAGCGTAATGTGATTCGAGGGCTCATTATCCACTGATTCCTGAGAAGGTAGAGGGGTTTGATCAGAATTTAGCATAATTTTTATCTCTATTTAAGAAGAATATAAATCAATCATTAATGGATTTTATTTTGCAAACTATTGAAAATCATATCACTGTCCAAAATACCAATAATTTTATTATTATTCATGACAATTTTATCTAAAAAAGATTGGTATTTTGAAAAATGATGATGACTAGAAGGAATTTCTGATTGAGTCGATAAGTTTAAAACTCCCTGTATTTTTTTAACAATTAAAGCTACTTTTTTACGGGTTCCTGGAACAGCAGATTTCATGATAATAGCTGTCAAGGATTTCTGAAAAGTAGAAAAGTCTGATTCTAAGTTAAAAAACTGATCAGTATCTAATACCCATAATAAAGCTCCTTGATAATTAATTACCCCTAATAAAGAAGGAAAAATGCCAGGAATTAAGCAAATTTTTTCTGGTTCAATTTGTAAGACAGTACCCATATTTTCTAAGGGTAAAGCTAAGTAAATTGAATTGGATAACTCAACACTAAAATAATCTTTTTTCATTATCTTAAGAATCTATATACTTAGAAACAGCATTAATCAACTGTTGAGGTGCAAAAGGCTTAGTAATATAATCATTGCCTCCTTGACGTAATGCCCAAAAACGATCAAATTCCTCTGATTTAGAACTACAAAAAACAATAGGAATATCTTCCCAATTAGGGTTTGATCTAATTTTTCGACAAAGTTCTAATCCGGTTTCTTCCGGCATAATAATATCCAATAAAATTAAATCAGGAAAGCGATTATTTTCTAGCCATTCCCAAGCAGACTTAGCACTGGAAGCAGCGGCTGTCATAAACCCAGCATGGTTTAATAATGCAGAAATTAATTGTCTTTGAGATTGGGTATCTTCAACAACTAAAATTGTTTTCATTGGTTTACCTCATCAATAATAAATAAAAATCTTTGACTGTCTATTAAGTGGACTATCAAAATTGTTAATTAGCTTGAATTCAAATAGGATTGATGGGTAATATTACTTGATTTAACATTAGCTAAATTTTTAACAACTTCTATAAGTTCTTGAGGATTATAAGGTTTTGTTAAGTAATATTTAACCCCTAATTGTTTAGCCCTTATTCGATCTATAATCCCATCTCTTCCTGTTACCATAACAATAGGAATATTTCTCAATTTACTTGACTTTTTTAGGATACTGCAAAGTTCATAACCATTAATTTCAGGCATATTAATATCCAGCAAAATCAAACTAGGATTATATCTAGCTAATGTGCTTAAACATAGAGTAGGGTTAGTTAAACTTAAGGTTTGGTATCCGATGACTGCTAAGGTCTTTTTGATATGTTTGTGAACAGTAATACTATCATCAATACAGGCAATAAGAGGAGAAGAATTAGAGGAGTTAATAAGTTTTTGATCGTGATTTATTGTTTGCTTATTTTTCTTGTTTTTGCTTTCATCAAAAGGAAGAATTTCAATAATTTTGCATTTTAAAAGATAGTCAAAATCTTTCAGAAATGTCAGGGGTAAAATACCTCTATCGGCTGCTAATTCATAAAGAGAATATTTTTGAGATAAATTTGATAACCAAAAGGAAAGTCTCGGTTTTTTTTCAGAAGAAAAACTATGATTTGATTTCCAAAATTGATAAAATTCATAGGTTTTATCTGGGTCTAGATATAATCTGTGAAATGGAGTAATCTGTTGATCGCTAAACTGTTTCCATTTCTCACTTCTTGGATAAGCCTTACCTACAATTTTTTGACAGGATAAGTGAGTAATAGGAGATAAAATTTGCCGATTAGGTAAAAATTCAAGAATGGGAGAATCAATGATTAATATCTGGGCTAAAGCTTCCTGAGTTAGATAAGAAATTAGTTTGTGTAGTAAAGATAAAGGCAACTTTTTTGATTGCCACCAGTTAGTAATATTTTCATAGTCACCAATAGTAAACAATGATGTGGGTGGGGAAAAATCTGGAATCAAATATTTCCATAAACATTTTAATCTCTCTTTTTGCCCTATACTACTGGTAGCATAATAAATATAATTATAGTGACAATATAATTCCCAACTAAGCCATTGATGGATGGGATCCCTTATTTTGATACAGCCTGAATAGTTTTCTTCCCTTAGAATACTGTATAAAGATTGGGTTTCTTTTGGGATAGTTTCTGGCATCATTAGATAATAAATAAAAAATAGAGAACAACTAATAGCTTACTTATACTATACGAACTTTTATCTATGACATACATCATCATATTTTGGTAAATTTGTTTAAGTAATAATTATGATTTTAGTTAGATATTCTAATTGACAATAAGAAATAAATATGTAAGTATTAACAACTAATGAAAACGATAAAGAGTTTACTGTAAATTAACTTTATATTAACTTAAAATTAACTATAATCTGCTATTTCAGAAGATTGGCAATAATAGCTAGGGCGTGTCTGCAAAGTTAGAAAAATCTTATTTCACTCCCGCTTCTAAATCTAGGTTGTCATCCCAGATTTAGGGTAAACTTCTCTCTCTTGTCGCCAAGAGGGACGCTGTGTGTTTTCAACTCCGCACAAGAGCGCAAAGACTTGGTTCTCTAGGATACTTACCTCACTTTGATGGAACACAAGTTATCATTTCAGTTAAGGATTCAAGTGCGAACTCAACCATCATGCTTACTTAACTGAGAAGCCCTACATTCCTCCTCGTGAAAGGATTTCGTAGGAACGAATCGCACCTCCTGGCTGAAGCGCAGGAGATTCATAACGAATCCCTGACGGGATGGTTATTTTCTTGAATAATGGCAAAAATAAGAAGCATCTTGATCAAGATGCTTCTCGAAACTGTTATATGGATGCGTGATTATTTAGACTCAGAAAACTCCGCATCAATGACATCGTCACCACCATCGGAAGGGCCATCCCCCGGAGATGTACCAGCATCACCACCAGGTGCTGCTCCTGGTGCGCCACCGGCTTGTTGATAAACGCTGCTACCAATGCTGTAGAGTAGTTGTTGTAACTCTTCGCTTAAAGACTTGATTTGGTCATCATTATCTTGAGCAAGCGCATCTTTAAGGTCTTTCATCAACCCTTCAGCCTTGGTTTTATCAGCAGCAGGAACCTTATCCCCTAACTCATTGAGTTGTTTTTCTGCTTGATAAACTAAAGAGTCAGCTTGGTTCTTACGGTCAATTTTTTCCCGACGTTCCTTATCAGCACTGGCGTTAGCTTCTGCTTCTTTGACCATGCGATCCACTTCCGTGTCGGGTAAAGTAGAAGCCCCAGTAATGCTGATAGACTGTTCTTTACCTGTTCCCTTGTCCTTAGCCATGACATTGAGGATACCATTGGCATCAATATCAAAGGTAACTTCGATTTGAGGAACACCACGGGGAGCAGGAGGAATACCATCAAGACGGAATAACCCTAAATCCTTGTTATCCTTGGCCATTTCCCTCTCTCCTTGGAGAACATGGATTTCTACATTGCTTTGACCATCAACTGCAGTAGAGAAGACCTCAGATTTTTTGGTAGGAATGGTGGTATTACGAGGAATAATTTTCGTCATGACACCGCCAAGGGTTTCCACACCTAGAGACAGAGGGGTGACATCCAACAGAAGGATATCTTTCACTTCCCCGGCTAAGACACCCCCTTGAATAGCTGCCCCCATAGCTACCACTTCATCAGGGTTAACCCCTTTATTGGGTTCTTTCCCTAGAAGTTTTTGCACCAACTCTTGTACTGCGGGAATACGAGTGGAACCCCCAACCAGTACCACTTCATCGATATCACTGTTACTTAGTTTGCCATCCTTCATGGCTTTTTCCACAGGGATACGACTGCGATCGATCAGATCAGAACAGAGTTCTTCAAATTTAGGTCGTGTTAAAGTGGTGTCGAGGTGTTTAGGACCTTCTTGGGTAGCGGTAATGAAGGGGAGGTTAATCTCACTTTGGCTGACGCTAGAAAGTTCGATTTTAGCTTTTTCTGCTGCTTCGGTTAACCGTTGTAAAGCTTGCTTGTCTTTGCGAAGATCGATCCCTTCGTTTTTCTCAAACTCACCGGCTAAGAAGTCAACAATTTTCTTATCAAAGTCGTCACCCCCTAAGTGGGTGTCTCCAGAGGTTGCTAATACTTCAAAAACACCGTCCCCTACTTCGAGGATCGATACATCAAAGGTTCCACCACCTAAGTCAAATACGAGGATGGTTTCATTACTTTTTTTATCTAACCCATAGGCTAAAGAAGCGGCGGTTGGTTCGTTAATAATTCTTTTAACTTCAATACCGGCAATTTTTCCTGCGTCTTTTGTTGCCTGACGTTGAGAGTCGTTAAAATAGGCAGGAACAGTAATCACTGCTTCTGTCTCTGTTTCCCCTAAGTATTTACTCGCATCTTCTACTAACTTACGAAGAACTTGGGCAGAAATTTCTTCAGGAGCAAATTGTTTACTTTGGGACGGAGAATCTAATTTAACGTTTCCATTGCCATCTCGTAAGACTTTATAGGATACCTCTGTCGCTTCGTTGGTAACTTCTTCGTGTTTGCGTCCAATGAAACGTTTAACGGAGTAAAAGGTATTCTCAGGGTTCATCACCCCTTGACGTTTTGCGATCTGTCCAACTAAGCGATCGCCGTTTTTGGCATAGGCCACCACTGACGGGGTGGTTCTAAATCCTTCCGCATTGGCAATAACCGTGGGTTTTCCCCCTTCCATTACTGCTACACAAGAGTTCGTCGTTCCTAAATCAATCCCGACTACTTTTCCCATATCCACAACTCCCTAATTACTATAAGATTTACTCGAAACTGTTGGTCAGCCTAAGTATTAATAATGGGTTTTTCTGAGTTTTTATCACTCATATCTATGATGACGGGGTTCTGGTTCTCTAGGGTAGTGTAGTTTTCCGAACCTAGAGATGACGGTTCGGTGAATGGATAATGGAGAATGGAGAATGGATAATGGATAATGGATAATGGATAATGAAGAATGGATAATGGATAATGGATAATGGATAATGAAGAATGGATAATGGATAATGGATAATGGATTATTTACAAATAATATGCAAGGTAAGTTAAAAATTCGGTGATCAGCTTGGAGAGAACTTAGTCTCATTAAGAGAAATACTGGTTCTGCGATCGCTCTCATAAAGAGTAGTTTGTCTCCTGTAAATTACCCATATTTTAGTTTCGTTTAATAGTTAATATAGTCATTTCTCTTGATTTAAAATAGCAGTAAAAAAACAAGAAGCTAATACTTTTAACAATCTTTACAATCTCATAAAAAAGCGAAAATTATGGGTATTTTTTCGTAACTTAAATTATCTAAAATAAATAAAAGTGATCAAAATCACAGGCATTAATTGACTTTATATTTACTATTAAATTTAATAAATTTTCTAACTAATTATTCAATTTTTAAAAAACAAAAAAATAATTGAGGATAAGTATATGTTTGAGCAACCACAACAGGATGATTTGCATCAAGATTTAGTAAATTCTACTGATCCAAACTCTTTGAATGGCATATCAAGCTCTTTACTAGAAACGGATTCTGCTCACCCCCTAGAGCTTAACAGTAACGAGAATGAGTATATTGAAGAAAGTTTAGCAAATCTAACTATTAAAGAACCAGATTTATCAACAGATACTAACAACTTGAATGAAAACCAAGATGTTTTAACCGGAGAATATAAAACTTCCGTGTCAGTCAATTCAGTTAACTCAGTTACTTTTGAACGTAAAGCATTAACAGATTATAAAAGTCTTAAAGGGGATTTAACTAACCTAATTGTTGGGGATTACAATGGGGATGGTAAAGATGATTTTATCCGTCAAGAAAAAGGAGGTTGGGATAATGACCATATCCGTACAGCAGACATTTATTTATCTTCAGGGGATGGGACTTTTACTCGTCAAGCATTAACAGATTATAAAAGTCTTAAAGGGGATTTAACTAACCTAATTGTTGGGGATTACAATGGGGATGGTAACGATGATTTTATCCGTCAAGAAAAAGGAGGTTGGGATAATGACAATATCCGTACAGCAGACATTTATTTAGCTAATACCAGTTCAGGAGGTGGTCATAGCTATAATTCCAACTCTGGTTATGGTTTAGTTAATGCTGCTGCTGCTGTTGCTAAAGCATTGGGTCAGTCTTCACCTTTCCCCAATGTGGGGGACTTCAACGATAGCAACTGGGGTGTTGATACAGTGAAAGCTCCCGAAGTTTGGAACCAAGGTTACACAGGTAAAGACATCGTTGTTGCTGTTTTAGATACAGGAGTTGACCGGAACCATTCTGACTTGAATGATAACATTTGGAAGAATACGAAAGAGATTGCAGGTAACGGTATAGATGATGATGGGAATGGTTATATAGATGATGTTTATGGTTGGAACTTCACCAATAATACAAACAATACTTCAGATGTACATGGTCACGGAACTCATGTTTCAGGAACCATTGCTGGTGAACGAAATAACTTTGGGGTAACAGGGATTGCCTATGATGCTGAGATTATGGTTGTTAAAGTATTAAACGATCAAGGAAGGGGTTCTTACTCTGGTATTGCTCAGGGAGTTCGTTATGCCGTTGATAATGGAGCCGATGTCATTAATATGAGTTTAGGGGGTGGATCAGGGAGTAGTGCTTTAAAAAATGCTATTAAATACGCCAGTGAAAAAGGAGTGATTGTGGTCTCTGCCGCAGGAAATAGTAAGGGTAGTCTGCCGGAATATCCTGGTCGCTATGCTACTGATTGGGGGTTAGTTGTGGGTGCTGTGAACAAAAACAATAACATGGCGAGTTTCTCAAATCGCGCTGGAGATGACTCCAAAATGGCTTATGTAACGGCTCCTGGAGTGAGTATTTATTC
Organism: Crocosphaera sp.; assembly: GCA_051439445.1. GTDB lineage: Bacteria > Cyanobacteriota > Cyanobacteriia > Cyanobacteriales > Microcystaceae > Crocosphaera. The sequence goes on along the minus strand of JBFRWG010000029.1, from coordinate 3,491 downwards.
CACTTTACCCAATAACAAATATGCCTCTTGGAACGGAACCTCGATGGCCACTCCCCATGTTGCGGGTATCGTTGCTTTAATGTTGGATGCAAATGAAAATTTAACCGACGCTCAAGTCCGTTCTATCATAACCTCCACTGCTGAAAATGGTGGTGGGTTTAGTAGTGGTAGTCTAGGAACTTCATCAGTGGGTTCTGAAGTTGCTGTTTTGTCATCCTCCAGCATTGATAGTCAAGACACCAATAGTGGTAGTCTAGGAACTTCATCAGTGGGTTCTGAAGTTGCTGTTTTGTCATCCTCCAGCATTGATAGTCAAGACACCAGCAGTTCATCTACAGATACAGGGTCTGAGGATGGGTTAAATCTTTCTGTGACCAACCCCCAGACAGCCAAGGAAGCTCCTTTTGCAGAGGGTTTAACTGTATTTTTGCCTGATTCTGAAACAAGCAATGAGGGTTCATCGGATGTTGGTCCTGACTTTGATCATGAATCTAATGTAGATACATCAGATGTTAATACAGATAATCTAACCACTCCCTTCAATGATCAGGGGACTGACTCAACACCGAATAATGCTTCTCCTGATGATTCTTCTAATGATGGATATGGTTCTTATGCTCGTTACTATGATGATTCTGGGTTAGACTATGATGCTATAACTGGAATGCCCATTGGTGCTTTAGGTGGTTAAGCTGATGCTCTGACGGGAGTTCTTTCCGTTTATTTTTTCCAGGGACTTACCTACGCTTAAATTTTTATACAAATCATACCGCTTAGGGAGTGTCAATGCTCCCTTTCCCACCTTGGTTAATAGTGGGGCAAAAAGCCTCACTGCAAGGGGTACAGAGTGCTACCTGCACACTTCTTTAGGAGAATATTTAAGTTCCTTAAGACTAAAAAAATTGAAATCAGCAATTTTTTCACATACCTAGGTTTAGTGTCCCCCTACAGTTACCATACGACGTATTTCATCAGTTTTAAAACCAATAGCCATCGGTCTTTTAATATTGGGTAAAACTGCCACATCGTACAACTCTTGAACCACTCCATCAATACGGACTGAGTGTACAATATCTCCTGTTCTCAAATCAATGACCAATAAACCACAACGAGGTTCAGCATTTTTCTCCTTTAATTTTTCATCTAAAGGTAAACCCTGAAACGTCTTATTATGACGGGGTTGAGAAATACCAACAATGGCAAAATCACCATGAAAGCTACAACCACGCAGGTATCCTGGACAAAATACCATGGGTTCAAAGGTTCCTTTCTCTAGATCCACATAACCAAACTCACCCCTTCCAGAGTGAAGCAACCAGAGTTTATCTCTATACCAACGAGGGGAATGGGGCATAGATAATTGATTTACAATAATTTCGTTACTTTCAATATCCATAACACAACCACCATTATGGCGATGATCTCGCCAACCGTCTGCTACATCTGACTGACTAACAGAGGTAACATAACGGGGTTTTCCCTCTCGTAAGGTTAACCCATTGAGATGACAACGATCTTCGGCTGCTAACTTAGAAATAAAAGGGGGTTGCCACACAGGGACAAAACTATGGGTGTGACTCACCTTCCCTAAACAACTGAATAGGGTATTAACAAAAACTAGGGTTTCTTGGCTGTTTGTTGTTGACTTCCTAATATCATGAATATCTAAGTCCCCTGTCACATAGCTGAGTTGGGGAAGATAAACTGCATCATATCCTTGATGGGTTTGTCCCGTTTCTAGTGCATTTTCAAACCGCCACAGTTGATACAAAGAACTGAGATAGAGACTCTTTCCTTCAACATAGAGTCCCATACAACGCTCAAAGGTACGCTCAAATACCGACAACCTCCCTTCTTCTTGCAACCCCAAAAAGAATAGTTTTCCTGCTTGATAAGTGGTAAACACAAGACTGAGGTTTTGTTCGAGTAACCAAGAGGTAAATTGACGTGAGGCCGTAATTTCTAGGGATGGGGTTGCTTCTTTCATGAAGATTATAATGTTACTGATTCATTTTCCATTATCAATCTTTGCTGTCCAATAGGGAATACCCTTTTGTAAATGTTCTAATAAAAAGTCAAGACTAATGGGAGTTAATACCTGTTCTTGAATATACTTAAAATGACTTTCTAACTCTTCTGGAGTCAAGTCAAACAAGACTTCCTTTTCAGGTAGAATATCATGATACATAAAAATAGGAAGTTTGGCAGCCCTAGAACTTTCATGAAGGTTATGAAAAGTTTGTGAAACCCCTTTATTGGCGTTAATTTCTGCTTTCTATAACTGAGGCAATGTAGTAGGATCAATAATGATTTGCTATTTACGATTGCTATTTTTTACAGGAACGACTCCAGATACACACAATCGTAAACTTAAAGAAATATCAGAAAAATTATAATTAACTAATTTACCATAATTGCTTATTTTTGAGCCTTCTAAAGAAGATTTAAAAGAGAAAAATTGACAATTTTTCTCTTGTTGAATTTTAACAGACGTAACTCTCTGACTTTTCCCTAAATTATCTTGATAAATTAAACTAATTAAAATTACACTGTAAACAGACATTAAAAACCCACTGCTCAAGCATAAAGTGAGTTTAAAGGAAAACCATTGCGATAGAGAAGAAAAAATATAACAATTATTTTAGGTAAAAACATGAGGAATAGTGGAATTTTAGTGTAGTCTTTGTTGATTAAGACAACCCTGTGGAAGATTTCTCAAAAATTTAAAATTGTCTCAAGGTTTGTTGGGTCAAGTTTGTCCTATTCTCAATAAGTAGGAAACCATCACAAAGGATCATTTGTTCTTATCCATTGTTACATTACAACACAAAACTTCATTAAACTTAACAGAAGAGTGGTAGAACTTGATGAAGTGTCGGTATATTCCTAAATTTCCCTATCATTTAATTGCCGTTTACCAAGTTTTTTAATAAAGATTTAAGATTTTGTCACATTACCCCCTAGACAAACAAAAAGGACTTATTGTAAAAGAAGAGCAAGTAGCACAAATCAAACTGTAAGATTTGTCTTGCTGTACTAATTGGGAGATGGCCACTGTGTCTAACTTATTTCGTTCCCTATTTTTAAGCGTCTTACTCAGTTTTTTTAGCCCTGTGTTAATTGTAGGTAGCATTTTAGGGACTTTATTAGCTGTGAGTTATGTTCCTGGTATTGCATTACTGGGACAGATAGGACAGGAGCAGATTTTATGCTTTCTGTCGGTATTTGGAGAAGGATACCCCATACAAGGATTATTAACCATTGGCATAACTTGTGGAATGGTTGGCGGTTTATTTGATGTCTTTAACTTTTACTTGTATCAAGATATTCGTAGTCATTGACACTCCCACGCATTCCGCTACGCTTCATACGGGGATTCTTGGTTCACTGACTCAAGTTGTCTTGACAGGTATTACTACCAACCAAGATAGAGCTTAAATCTCCCCAAGCGTTTAACTCTTCCGAGTAGGTTCCTATATGCCCTATAGTAC
>JBFRWG010000028.1:0-27558 GCA_051439445.1 Crocosphaera sp. | reverse complement strand
ATTTTACCCTTATTTATTGGTTTTATTAATATTCGTTATATTCGTATTCTTCGTTGGTTTAGAGTATTAAGATTTCTCAGATTGATAAATTTTGAAACATCTTTATTTAGAATAAAATCAGAAGACAGCATTATTTTAGTAAGAATATTTTTGATTTTATTTTCTTTAGTATTTATTTATTCTGGAGCTATTTATCAAGTCGAACATCACAGTAATCCAGAGGTTTTTAAAACCTTTTTTGATGCTTTATATTTTTCCGTTGTCACTATGACAACTGTAGGATTTGGTGATGTTATTCCTCTCTCAGAAGCAGGGAGAATATTAACAGTTGTTATGATTTTTTCTGGTATTATTTTGATTCCTTGGCAACTGAGTATTTTGACGCAAAAATTTCTACATAATAATCAACCAGGGAATCAAGTTTGCTCTTATTGTGGCTTAAAGTTCCATGATAAAGATGCTAATTTTTGTAAGATTTGTGGAACTAAATTATAATTAACTACTTTTTAAAATGGTTCTTGAATAAGGCAATAAAAGCTCATTCAAATACGACTGTTGATCTTTATTATAATACCAATTTCTCTTAGTCTGACTACACATTCTCGTAGGGGTCAACGGCCGTTGACCCCTACAACATTTATATCTGTAGTCTAAGTTTTTGAAATTGGTATAAATTCTGAATAGAATGGTGGGTTACGACAGATTTTTAGATTCTTGTTATAACCTAAATCATGGCCGTCTAACCCACCCTACTGGACTGTTCACGCTAAAATGAGGCAATAGGAATGTGAGCAAGATGCTTGCACTCCATAAAATCTAATGCACCAAATTAGATGAAACAATCCACTACTGTAGTTCAACTAAGATACTTGAAAATAAAAGTAACTAAATCTCCTTTACCTAAAGAAATGCGATCGCCCGGTCGCAGACGATGACGATTTCCTGGGGGTAAAACCGTATAATTAATATAAGTACCATTAGAACTGCCCACATCTTCAATATAAAAAATTCCGGCTTCATTGCGAATATCAGCATGAATACGAGAAACCACATCGGAGTCTGGCAACCCAGACACATCAAGATCAGGGGGTATTTGTTCGTTAGGTTTACCCAGATGAATAATCTCTAACCCTTGGGGTAACTCTAGTTTCGTGTCGGTTTGTACATGGAGTAAACTGGCCTGTTGGATTTGCAGTTGAGTCCGCGCACTAGCAACCGGTGGTGGTGGGGGAGTCATTGACACTTCAACATTACTTGGGGGGGGTGTGACAGGAGGGGGTGGTGGGGAAGAAGTTTCTCCTGATCTAGGAGGAGGTGGTGGTGTGGAGAGGGAACTTTCATAAGGAGACGGAGAGCCACATTCCCCGCAAGAAGTAGCATTACTCTATAAAGGGTGACCAGAGCTACTACAAGGCACCATCTGGGGGAGAGAGGTGAAACAAACCTCGCATTGATCAGCCCCGTCTGGGTTTTGATGTTCACAATTAGGACAAATTATCATTACTCAATTCTTACGACCACTTGACCTTACTTATTCTATCTCACAGAGTCTCAATCTATCGTGAACCACCCCAATCTCATTCGGAAAAGTGACACAAATAATTTATGATCAAAAAGTAGAAAAACGTGGGTTCGGAGTTGGAACATTTTGAACGGAAGAATCAGGGTTTCGAGTTAACGACGTGACTCTTAAACCATCGACTTTATGTTCTCTCGAACTCACGTAGCAAAGAGCATTTATGCAACCTAAGTTTCTACCGCAAAAAACTCTAGGAGAATCAATGAAGAAACTGACTTGCTTTTTAGCTGTTATCCTCAGCTTTGTCATTAGTGTGAGTGGAATTAATCCTGCTTTCGCACAAGACGACAACCCAGGCTACTTCCCCCCAGGTCCAGAATATTCAACCATATATCTTCCTCAACCCGAATCCCTTGGGATAACCAAGTTCTATACTACTCAAGCAAACCAAACGAAAGAGGCAAAATTCGATCAGGATACCTTAAACGAGATTGTTGTTATCCCAAATCTTGACTATGTTGAATTATTGCGTTTTCTTCCTTCTTTGCCGAGTGATTTCCCAGCATACTACCAAAAGATACTCGTAGAGAATCACAAGAAAAATGGAGTTAATGGTTCGTTTACAGAGGGTATCTTTGATTTTACAGAATCAAAGGCTGTAGTCCCTGGAACAAACAGACCAATTAACTTGAATGCTCCTTTGGATGGCAGAATATACAGTGTGGTTGCTGGAAAACCAGCCTCTGAATGCCCTCTGAACATTAAAGAAAGTGCTGTTGCCTTCTTTGATAACGAAGATGATGCAAGTAACAAGGCCAAGGACTTAGATAAACAAGGATACTTGGTGTATGTTTCGCCAGTAGATGATTTGACTATCAAGGCATTCTCACAAATTTTCTATGAAGGCCAAGGTTTGGGCCCGTTAAAAGACACTAACGCTAAGTGCCTCTCAGTATCTGGTGCTACTGAACAAGTTACAGTTGATTTCACCCACGTTTTCTCTTTATTAACTGATCAGAATTTGCAACAAACTGCCAAACAAGGACCTTTTGAATATTCCCCTCTTGGTGGAGATTACATCTATTTTGTTGAGGCGACAAAGGCATTAACAGTTCAAGGGGGTAATCCTGCGTTAGATGGAGAATATACGCGCGGTCCATTGAATAATTACTATCTAGTTGATACTAATAATCCCATTAATGTTGATGGACAATTGAACACCTGGCAAATTGTGCTTTCTGAGAATTCATATTTTTTTGATTCTGCTCAACCTGTACAGTTGATGATTTATAGAAAATCAAGCACAGGTTGCTGGTCTGTAGTAGGTCAAAGTGATATCAAAACCCCTCCACGGTCAGAGAAAGAGGAAATACTTACCTTTACTCTTCCCAATCCTATTGACGTTAAAGCGGGAGATTTTGTTGGCTTACACTTTCCAAAAATCACTAATGTTGCTTACAGTGTAACAGATATAGCTCAGTATAATAAGAATCGAGCTCTCAACAATTTGACTGGAAAAGTCCTTTATACAGATAGTAATGGCAATCCTACTGAATTTACCACTTCCGCCAATTTTACTTACTCAGTTAATGTATCGTCTCGGTGATATCTTCCCCAACTATAGTCGTAAGATTATTAGTTGAAGTTTCCTGACTCACGACGATACATTTCTGTAACAGAGACAGATTGCTATGGCAGCGCACTCATAAGGAAAACCCTTAAAAGTGCGCTGCCGTATCTTTGACATCTCAACGTGAACCACCCCAATCTCATTCGGAAAAGTGACACAAATAATTTATGATCAGGGAGTAGAAAAACGTGGGTTCGGAATTGGAACATTTTTAACGAAAGAATCAGGGTTTCGAGTTAACGACGTGACTCTTAAAGCATCGAGTTTATGTTCTCTCGAACTCACGTAGAAAAGAGCATTTATGCAAGCTAACTTTCTACCGCAAAAAACTCTAGGAGAATCAATGAAGAAACTGACTTGCTTTTTAGCTGTTATCCTCAGCTTTATCATTAGTGTGAGTGGAATTAATCCTGCTTTCGCACAAGAAACCCCATCTGTTACTCCTCAACCCGCATCCCGTGGGATAACCACTTTCTATACTACTCAAGCACAACAAACGAAAGGGGCACAAGTAGCTGGGGATACCTTAAACGAGTTTGTTGTTGTCCCAAATCTTGAATATGCTGAATTGAGTACTCTTGTTCCTGAGAATAAGAGTGATTTCCCAGCATTCTACCAAAACATACTTGACGAGAGTCTCAAAAAAAATGGAGTTAATGGTTCGTTTACAGAGGGTTTCCTTGATTTTCAAGAATCAACTCCTGCAGTCCCTGGAACAGACAAACTAATTAACTTGAATGCTCCTTTGGGTGGCAGACTATACAGTGTGGTTGCTGGAAAACCAGCTTCTGAATGCCCTCTGAACATTGAAGAAACTGCTGTTGCCTTCTTTGATAACGAAGATGGTGCAAGTACAAAGGCCACGGACTTAGATAAGCAAGGATACTTGGTGTATGTTTCCCCAGTAGATGATTTAACTATCAACGCATTCTCACAAATTTTCTATGACCAAAAGACGGGCAAGAAAAATACTAACCCTGAGTGTTTCTTCGTATCTGGTGCTACTGAACAAGTTACAGTTGATTTCACCCAAGTCTTCTCTTTATTAACTGACTTGCAACAAACTGCCAAACAAGCACCTTTTGTATATTACCCTGTCGGTGGAGATTTCATGTATCTTCTTGAGGCTACAAAGAACTTGACAATTCAATGAGGTAATCCTGCGATCTCTAGAGCTGATTCCGATTCGGCAGTTAATGTGAGGTAACACTACTTCTCATCTAATGAATTTCTATCAGGAGGGGCTGAAGCCTCTCCTTTTTTACCGAGATATTACGATCAACTCCGTTTTATTCCGTTTTGCTCCTCACTCTCAACGAAAAGGACCGAGAACGTCTCGAACTGTAATAGTTTGTTGATCAGTGTAACCAGCAAAGGTTCGTGTGGCCAGCAGTTTAATTTCCACCCCTAACCCTGAGCGTAAATAATTAGAATCAATGGGCAACTTACCAATATCAATGGTAAACTTATCGCCATCGAGTATCACTAAATCATCAGGAACCTCTCCCTCATATCGAGTGCGATAGTCAGAGACACGACGAAAACGAGGATCAGAACGAGTAATACTGTAAGTAATCTTAAATTTTGTCGCAATTAAGTTTGATTGATCCGCCTCATCAATTAACGTCAATTGTAAATTCGTTCCCCTTCCGGACAGTCCTCGACTTTTTAAACGAGTTGCATCACTTTTGCGAATGGCATTGTAAACAATAAATTGAGTTAGAGCATTGCGCTGTTGGGTTGTGCCTTCTATCCAAATACCATCAGGAATATCAAGCATAATGCCTTGATTATCTTCATATTTTAAAGTTACCTTTTCCTGAGCAAATTGATTAAAAGATTGAGGCGCATTCCAAATTAATAAAAAAGACTGCTCTAATCGTTCCACCAAGGCTAAATATTGGTCATCAATGACCGAACCTGGGGCAAATAAGGCCGCTGCCCCTGTGCGAGTTTCCCAAATATTTTTAGATAAGGAATAACCTTTTTCTTTTAAAGCCCCCATAGTCACTGTTGCTGCTGGTTTATCTGCTTCTAGGGGTTTATCTAAATTAATTAAGGTTAGTTGACCGGAGATGCCATTTCTCCCAAAAGCCCCACTCACCCCATTAGACCCATTTTTACCGTCTTGACAGCGAAATTCTAGGGTGGTACAACGATAATTGGGATCTCCTGGATTCCCCCGACAGGTTTCTACGGTCCAATAGGGTTGGCTACAACGACACCCTTCACCTCCTGCACCCCCTTGACCGGGTTGCCCTCCTTTTCCTCCGGCTGCATTGACAAAGACTTGTTTCAAGCTAGAAATGTCTGTTGTGTAAAGGGTTAAAGAGCCTCCATTGCCTCCATCTCCCCCATTCCCTCCACTGCCTCCATTGCCACCAGTAGGGGCTTGTAGGTTATTTTTGACCCCAACTGGTTGATTATCACACTTGGCATCTTCTCCGGGTTTCCCAGTTTCCCCTGGTTGCCCATCGTCTCCCATTAAGTTGAGGGTGACAGGGGAACCATCGGCAAAAATGGTTAAATTCTCACTATCTTTCCCATTGTCTCCTGATGCACCACTAAGGGCATTGGAGCCATCTCTTCCAAAGTTTCTCACCTCTGCGGCCAGGGCTATGACTGCACAAACGTTTGAGGAGGAGGGAAAAGGTATGACCAAAGAACTGCTAAAAAAGAAGAGAAATAAGGGGAGTTTTGTCAGTTGCATTGATGCGTTAGGGGTATTAACGATCGCCACGTTTTGAGACTGTGTTTAATTCTCTTTTGTTTCTTGGACCACTAAGACAGAACAAGGGGCATGATGGACAACATAATTACTGACACTGCCTAAAAACATTTCTGAAACCCCACTCAGTCCCCGTCTCCCTACAATAATCAAGTCAGCTTCCCAGGTTTTAGCTATATCTCGAATCCAGCGACCCGGTTCTCCTATCTTCCAGTCCCATTCTGTGGCAATCCCTTGCTCATTGGCAAGTTGTCCGTAATCTCCTAACCAACTTTGGGTTTCTTGAGCTTGACTTTCAAGACGTTCTCGCATTAAGTCGGAAAAATTGGAAAATTCCCCTTCATACAGGCTAGTATAGGGGGCGTTTGTTCGGCTTTCCATGGGTAAACAGTGAAACAACATTAAGTCTGCCCCGTTACATTTAGCCATGGACAAAGCTTGTTCAAATACTAATTTTCCTAAAGGTGAATTATCTAAGGCTGCTAATATTTTTTGATAAGTCATCTTTTCGCCTCAAGTATAAATTTTTCGATTCTGTCCATGCCTTTCTCGATGGATTCTAAATCTGTGGCATAAGAAAGACGAATACAATCATCGGCTCCAAATGCTTTACCAGGAATGGCGGCTACTTGTTGTTTTTTGAGTAAAGCATCGCAAAAGTCTAAGGATTTCATTCCTGTTTGACTAATATCCATGAACACATAAAAAGCTCCCATAGGAATGGGACAACTCACCAGAGGAATGGCTTTTATTCTTTCTAATATCAATTGACGGCGTTGGGTGAACGCTTGCACCATCTCTTCAACACATCGGGAAGACTCGTTTTCTTCTAAGGCTGCAACGGCTCCATATTGGGCAAAGGTACAGACGTTGGAGGTACTATGGCTTTGAAGGGTGCTGGTGGCTTTAATGAGTTCTTCTGGACCTGCCAAATAACCGATACGCCATCCTGTCATGGCGTAGCTTTTGGCAAAACCATTACTAATAATGGTGCGTTTAAATATCTCTTCTCCTAGGGAGCCGATACTAATATGTTGGAGACCATCGTAGAGTATTTTTTCATAAATTTCGTCGGAAACTACCCATAGATTCCGCTCAACAATGACCTCCGCTAATGCCTTCAGTTCTTCTGGGGTGTAAACTGTTCCTGTCGGGTTTGAGGGAGAGTTGAGAACTAATAATTTACTGTTGGGGGTAATGGCTTGTGTTAATTGTTCTGGGGTAATTTTATAATCTGTTTGGGCGGTTGTCTTAACAATAACGGGGGTTCCTTGGGCCAGTTTGACCATTTCAGGATAACTGAGCCAATAGGGTGCGGGAATAATCACCTCATCTCCTGATTCAATTAAGGCTAACATCAGGTTAAATAAGGAGTGTTTACCCCCATTGGTGACAATAATATTGTTGGCGGTGTAGGTTAGCTGATTGTCTCTTTTTAGTTTTTTGGCGATCGCTTCTTTGAGGGCTGCTTCTCCGGCTACTGCACCATATTTCGTTTTCCCTGCTGCTAAGGCCTTGGCCGCTGCGTCTTTGATGTGTTGAGGGGTATCAAAGTCTGGCTCTCCTGAGCTAAAGTTACAGACATCAATGCCTTCTTTTCTCATGGCTTTTGCTTTGGCAGTTATGGCAAGGGTTACAGAGGGAGTTACTGTTGTTACTCGTGTCGCCAATTCAATCATTTTTGTTCTCCCAAGCCTAATATTTATTCCCCGATGGTCGGTATAGCTCCGACTGAGTCAACCATAACAAGCCCTAAGGGTTGTTTTTGATTGTTTTCCCTGAATCAATTGCTGATTGATTATTATAACAGAGCTTTGGACTTAGGTTTTTTTTCCTAACATTAATTTGAATGGCTCTGAATATCCCTGATATCAGGGACTCAACTGGCTTACTCAATCATATTTATTATAAGCTAATAAAGGGTTTAACCTCGGCTTTTTTTTCTATTGACGATATTCAAGTTTTTGTCAATCTTTTGAGAGCCTTCAGGTTAACTAGAATACTGTTCTGGAGATTCCAACCAGTCAAAAATCTGTTCTAATTGACTAAGATTAATTAATCCATATTTCCATAATTGCATCGGAATATGAGCAGGAATCGCTTGGGTATTGCGTAAGGCTAAATGAACTTGATCTGCCGAAAGCTCTAATTCTTCTTGTAAAAAAATGACTAATTTTTCTAACATAATTTAACTTCTCCTTATTTTGTTATCAACAGGCACTGGGATCACCACTGACTCAGCGATGCGCTGAGTCAGTTTACTTCCCACTGCTATAGCCACAACAGCAATGGTTAGAAGTTCGATGATCATGTTACTCATATTTGTGAGCCTCTTGTAAACTTATGTAAAGTATTTTAATCTTTATGTAAAGAAAAAGCAAGGAACCTTGTCATATTCCTTGCAGTGTGTTAGAGAGGCTATTGTACTCTAAGCGGCTAAGAGTTGGGGTTCGACGGGCTGCGATCGCAACAATCGTTCCATAATGGCGTGAGGTTGACGACCATTAGCCACAATTAAACGATGAGACAAGACATGAGGGGCGATATATTTAACATCGTCGGGGGTTGCATAGTCTCGTTCTTCTAGAAAAGCGACTGCTTGGGTGGCCCGTTGTAGGGCGACGGTTCCGCGAGGACTGACCCCCAAACTGATATCATCATCTTGACGAGTGGCCCGTACAATACTGAGCATATATTGTTGTAAAGAGGGCGTGACTTTAACCAAACTGGCCAGACGCTGTAATTCTTTTACATCGTCTAAAGAAATACAAGGTTGTAGCTCATCAACCTGAACCCGTTGCAGTTGTTTTTGTAACATTTGTAGTTCTTCGGATTCACTAGGATAACCCATACTTAAAGAAATGGTAAAGCGATCCATCTGAGCTTCAGGAAGGGGAAAGGTGCCTTGATACTCTACAGGGTTTTGAGTTGCGATCACAAAGAAAGGTTTAGGCACTTGACGGGCCTCTCCATCAACGGTAACCTGTTTTTCTTCCATCACTTCTAATAGAGCAGATTGGGTTCTAGGGGTGGCTCGGTTGATTTCATCGGCCAGTAAAACATTAGCAAAGACAGGGCCGGGCAAAAATTCAAATTCTCGACTATTGGGGTTCCAGATATTGGTTCCTGTAACATCGGTGGGGAGTAAGTCAGGAGTACACTGAACCCGTTGAAAGCGTCCATTAATAGAACGGGCTAAGGATTTCGCTAAGAGGGTTTTGCCCACACCAGGGACATCCTCTAATAGTGCGTGTCCCCCACTCAATAAAGCAACAATAACCAAACGAATCGGCTTTTCTTTCCCCACAATGGTACGACTTAGATTATCAGTGAGGGCAACAATTTTATCTCTCATAGGAATTATCGGGGATAAATGAGTTTAAGATCCACCCTTAAGTTGCCCATTTTTGTGATGAAAAGTTACATGAGGAGATAATTCAAAGTATTATTAACTGTTTAAGCTCAATACAAATCCATTATTAAATAAGCAAAAAAATCAAAATAAGCCAATTTTTATGGCTTATTTTTACAATGCAAAGTTTATTGTACTTCCAAATTAATTTGTTGATGAAGGAATCCAGTTTGGCTATTTTGTTGACTGACTTGGGTACTATTGCCATTCAATGTAATACTTACTGAACCTTGAGAAGGATAATAACTTCCTGTGATCAGAATCCCATAATTACCTCGACTTAAATAATTAGATAAATTCACTTGAGTAGCGTTGCCTTGAAAAGTTTTGATGACCTGACCATTGAGATAAATCTGTCCCTGAATATTGGCTCCATTGAGAGCTTTTACCGTTAATAAAAGGGGTTGATTTAGCTCATTGGGATTCAAATTAATGGAAGTGCTTTGAATTGAATGTTGACCTTGTGCAATCAAGTAAATATCTTGAGGAAATCCAGAAACCATACCTGACAAAACAAGGGTTAAAAAGGCGGCTAATGTTAATGGTTTAAATGACATAAATAGACCTCACCAAGTGTCATTATTTGTTAGGATTATAAGGAAACCGATCCACAGGATTATCAACATCAACTTGCACATTAGAACGAATCTGTACTGTTGAGCCATTGGGAACTTGAGGATATTTATTATTTCCTCTTTGGACATTCTGAACACGGCGATTTTGTTCGACTGAATTTGGTCCAATATGACCTTGAACTCCTGTAGTTACACTGGAATTACCTCGACATCCTGGCTCACTTTCCATAGTGACATCATTGCTTCTTTGAGATGGTTTTTGAGAACCACTAATACTATATTGGACTGAGATATCTCCTTGAACACATTGTGCTTTTACTGAACTGATTAAGGAGGACTCAAGCATTAGTAGGAATAGAGAAAATTGACTAATGAATATGATTGTTTTCATACCATAAAACTCCTCAATTTTTGTACAAGCATCAAATTTTATTGATACTTCTTTGTCAAAGTTAATATGAATTAAATGCTTGGGTTAAGTACGCTGTAACAAATAAGTATAAGATGGGCAATACTAAAAGCTGATAAGTGTTATACAGAAACAATTTTAGACATGGCCCACCCTACAGCTTTGATTTGTTGAATCATGCCGACATACTGACAAGCATTTGCTTCAAAGATAAGTCACAAATAGATGAATTTAGTGACATTGATAATGAGAAATAGAACTATGATTGCTAGTTCGATTTGAGTAACTAATCTGTTGATTAGATTGATGGACAATATTACCACGACGACATCCTTTGATTATAGGCTGTCTAGAAGAATTATTAGGAAAATAATAATCGGAACGGGAGCGAATTCTCGGTACAGAAAATTCCATTCTTCCTGTATCGATGGAGGTATCACCATTTTGACGATGATGAATATTTATGTCTCCTGTTTGCACTTGAATTTCTCCCCCATTGGCCTGGGTTGAGACAAACAAATTCGTGGTAATTGTTAGTAAAAGCATGAAGGCTTTACCATGCATGGTTGGCCCCCCAAAGGGTAAACGAAATGGAAAAAAGGTATGAGTTAATAACGAACCTATGCTACACTGGAAGAATATAAAGAAATTAAGAAGAGACAGGAGAGGATGATTATAATGTCGATCGGCAAACTCATCGTTCACCCTGTCTTTTTTAGTGTTTAGCACAGTTGATTAAAAGTTAAGTGTTAGTTGCGATTTCTTCTACCTGAACCGTTTCTCATTTCAGTGCGTTGGATAGTGGTTTGGCGAAGATTATTCATTTCTCCTGTTTGTTGTTGATATTGCTCAACAGTTTGCACTCCACCATAACTACCACTTGGTCTTCTGTCTTTTTTGCCATTCATCTCACGATGAATTTGCATACTTTCTTGAGTCGCTTGGTTTCCGTAACCGTTTTGATAACTACCCTGGTATGAATTCTGTATCTGTACTCGATCGCCTTGCTCATGGGTTACTTCATTAGCAGTGGTAGGAACAGTAAATAAACCAACGGTAGTCAAGCTTAATAAACCAAAAAGTACGTTTTTCATTGTTAGAACACTCCAAAGAAAGTTTTTTGCTTGTGTTTTGCCCTTGCTTGGGCTCTCTGTTCTTAATTTAGTGAATTTCTTTTTAGATGTCAGTCTAAAAAAAAGTGGATTTTTCACAGTAAATTTGTGGAATTATCGGGAAAAAAACCCTTTGGATGTAGAGAAAAGTCTTAAAACATAGAAAAAAATAGAAATGGTCTGGCTATATCTTAGAAGTCGTCACCATTGAATTAATGGGCTTTGTCTCAAAGGGAATAACATTATGACCATGATTGATATCGATGTAATATTTTCCATCGGATGTTTAAACCAAATAGAGGACTTTGCGATCGCAACAACTATTCGATTATAAAATAGTTTATAATCGAATAGTGCTTCTTCAGCTGTCAATCTACCGTTAAGTTTCAATCGTCAATTAGAGAAAAAATGCCTAGTTATCCTGGACTTTCAAGTGAAACATTTCGTCATCCTCTTGATAAACAAGCCGAACAAACATTAAGGAGTGTTCCTGGTTTTGATATGGTGGCCAGTAGCTTTATGGAATATCTTTATGAAAGACCTCAACACATTTCCTTAATGGGCAATAGTATTAAAGTCGGCCCTCGTCAATATGGAACTTTGTACGGTATTTTTAGAGAAACAGTGTATGATTTAGATATTAGTCCTGAACCTTTAATTTATGTTAGTCAAAACCCCATAGCTAATGCTTATTCTTTAGGGAAACAACAGCCTTATATTGTTTTAAATGCTGGTTTATTAGATTTATCAGATGAGAGAGAGTTAAGAACGGTTGTTGCTCATGAATTAGGCCATATTAAATGTGAACATAGTGTATTGATTCAAATGGCAATTTGGGCAATGGGGGCTGCTTCTTTATTTAAAGAATTAACATTAGGATTAGGAAATATTATTAGTAGTGGTTTGATTTTTGCTTTTTATGAATGGCGTAGAAAAGCAGAATTATCAGCCGATCGGGCTGCTTTATTGGTTATCGATGATACAGAACCAATTTTTAAAATGATGATGAAAATGGCAGGAGGTAGTCATAAATATGCCCACGAATGTCATTTAGATGAGTTTTTAAAACAAGCAGAAAAGTATCGAGAATTGGATGAAGATGATCTTAATCTACTCTATAAATTTATGATTTATAATGGTGGAAATGGTGTATTTTTAAGCCATCCTTTTCCTGTTGATAGGGTTCATTATTTACAAACTTGGGCTAACTCTAACGATTACGAAAATATTCGTCAGGGCAATTACAAAACATCTCAAAAAAGTGAGGGGGTTACTGTTGATGATTCTGAGTCTGCAACAAGTTTAAGAAAGCAAATAGAAGAGTTACAAAAAGAGATTGAAAGAATCAAAAATCAAGACAATACTAAATCATAATTTTCTTATATTTGTGATGTTAGTAAAGTCTAAAAGACTGTGTTAATGTTTATCTATCAAATATAAATACTATATTTAATGATTCCATAAATAACGATAATTCCTAGCAAAACAGAAGACATAAGTAGAGGAAAAAAATCAATCTTTCCTAAATTAATTAAAATTATGGCTAAACCATCGGCTAATAAAATAGGTAAACGTTGAGAAATTTGACAAGGTTCAATCATTATTTCTTCTGTGGGATGTAATTTAATTTTTGCAAAAATATTAAAGAAAATAAGGCTAATTAAAACAATAATTGCTCCCCAATATAAGAAAAATGATGCCCAATAAAAACCTAATAATTCTACAATAATGGTAATAATAGTAATCCCCAAAAAAGTCTTAACTTTATCGACTTCTTTGCTTTTTTCTTGAACAATTCTAATATTATCTAAATCTACTTTAGCCATTCTAGCTTGTTCTAAAGACATCAAAAAAAGAGCAAAAGCTAAAACTTTTTCACTCCAAGTAGGTTGAAAAAAAATAGTCCACACAAGTCCTAAACTTGCTGGAAAAAATAATAATATTATCATCTCACCTACACTCCTTTAAAAACAATCCGATTTCCTTCCTCTCATTATTATCTCTTAGAAAGCGGCCATTCTCCATTATCCATTATCCATTCCTCAATCATCCATTATCCATTCCTCAATCATCCATTCTCCATTCTCCATTCCTCAATCATCCATTTGCCAAGGTTCTAATAAATTATTTTCATCAAAAATCTTTTTAGGTCTCAAAACAATAACAACTTGACCCAACAGAGGAATAGAAGCACTCTCAGCAAACCATTTAAACGTTAATTCTTCATCCTCTTCTACTAAAAAATAACTCTGATCATCCCATTCAGTCATCCCTCGATCAATTAAGACTAAAACCTCCTCTGGTTTGCCGGTTAACGACTGGGGTAGGCGATCGCTTTGACAAATAATAGCCACAGGATCAACCGCTTTTAACACAGCTTGCCAACTCGGTAGCGGAACTAAAGAACCTGTGTTATGATAATTTACGTAGTTAAATGGGCTAACTCTATCCAGTTTTTCCACCCCTAACACCTCATTTTTGCTCAAGGGAAGGGTTCCTGCCAAGGGAACGATGTGTGATATCTCTTCTTGGTTTTGGACGCGGTAGAGGGGCATTAATGGCGCACTCCGTTGGGGAGTCACGGCAAAATCACTCAGCAGTTTTTCAATGGCCTCCCTGGCCGTGTCAGAAAAGGCATATTTTAAGCCTTTAGCGATTGAACGGGTGCGATCTTGTAGGTCTTTTTTCTGTTTAGCTTGTTTCCAACATTGATAAGCCACAGCATCTCCGGGGTGAAGGGTAAACCCTGGAGGAAGTTGAGGCATTAAGGAGAAGGTTTGAAAGGTTTTAGCCACCTCCTTTGTTTCGATTGCGTCTAAATTTTTATCTTTAGCCAACTGCGCGACGATAGACCTTTGAGCTTGATTTAAGATGCGCAGTTCATAGAGAATATCACTTTTGGGACCACGACAATAACTTAGTAACTCTTCTGATACATCAGTATTAAGCAAACTGTCATATACTTGGGAAGCAACGATAATTAAATTTTGTTGACTCGCTTGAAAGCCTGTTTGCTCAAAGAGAGTCTGACTACTGTATCCGGCTTTTTGGAGTTGTTGACAGGTTTTTCCCCAGTCTACCCAGGTTCCTTCTTTATGGAGAAGCGATCGCATTAATTCTTCGGCCTGTTCTTGAGGAAGCTGTGGTGATGTCTCTTGGGGGTTATCGTTCATCGAGTCTGATTAATAATAAAGCTTGGTTCCTAGGTTAGAGTTAGGTTGTAGACGCACATAGTTACCACCCATACCCTATGACTTTCATTATAAATCAAAATAGAGCATTTTTTCAATTAATTTATTCCTCTTGGGGATAAATTAAGTTCCATTGATGACGAATCCTATCCATAACTTCCATAATTTTCAGGGTTTCATCCAGGGGCATAATTGCGCTTTCTAATTGGTTAGTTTGAAGACAACGTATCACTTCTTGAGCTTCATAATTATAGCCATTTCCTGAAAATATTTGTTGAACTTTAAAACTTTTTTTTCTTTTAAGAGGAAGATTATATAAATCAGCATAAAGGGCTAATTTTTTAAGAAAAGAATTTTGTTTGAGAGCGGATTTTATTTTTTGTTTAAGGGAATCAGATGAGGAAGATGAATTAACAGAAGATGAAGCTTGAGGAAACTGGGTAATCGATAATTTTAAGGGTCGATAAAAAGGACTATGGATACGAATTTTACCCAAGGTTCCTGTAATGACAACTTCATTAGAGCTTTGAGCTTTTAGGGTAGCAGAAAGTAAAGCCAACGCACCTTTTGGATAGCGTAAAATCAAGGCATTTTGTTCATCAATTCCCGTTTTACTCAATACCCCTTGGGATACCAAGTCTTGCGGCTCACCTAATAAATAAAAAGCCAGAGAAAGAGGATAAATTGTTCTATCGAGTAAAGCTCCGCCCCCTAAATCAAGGTTGTAAAATCTTTCTTTAGGATCAGGATTAGCCTGATAACCAAAATCAGCCGTTAATAGACAAATTTCCCCAATTGTACCCGCTTCAATTATACTTTTAACTTTTTGAATGAGGGGCATAAAGCGCATCCACATCGCTTCCATACAAAATAATTTTTTTTGACGTGCTAAGGTAATCACTTCATGAGTTTCTTGAGCATTAAGCATAAAAGGTTTTTCACACAAAATTGCTTTATTTGCTTCTAAACACATTAAACAATCGGTTTTATGTCTGTAATTAGGAGTGGCAATATAAACCACATCAATATCAGTATCTTGGCTTAAAGCTTGGTAACTATCATAAGAGCGAGGAACCTGATATTTGTTAGCAAAATTTTCTGCTTTTTCTAAACTACGAGAAGCAATACCCAACAGTTTAGCGTCTGGAAGTATGCTTAGTCCTTGTGCAAAATCTTGAGCAATTAATCCTGTTCCGAGAATTCCCCAGTTAATAGTTTTTGACATAATTTATTTTCCTAAGTAGGCATTCATTGATTGTAGATTATTAGAATTATTTAGCCCAAGGCATTGGCTGAACAGGATCAAAGGTTGAAGTAACTTGATAAGGTGCGCCAGTATTGCCTGATTTTTGAATCGCTAAAACAATCTCATTAATATGTAAGGAATACTGAGCCGATAGACGACAATTTCTCTTTTCAGTAATGGCTTGCGCTAATTCAGCTACTCCTCGACAAAAATCCATTTCTTGAGAGCCTTTGTACCCATATTTTGAACGACCTTTTCCAACTAAAGGATACTTTTGTTTCCAAGGACTAATAAAAGTCTTTCTTCTAATGGTTAATCGTTTTTGAAGATAAACAGGAGAGCGATAATACCAGCAATCTTTTGTACTTAATAAACCCTGATCACCAACAATAGTAAAATGATGATCATGAGGAGCGACAATACTGCAAGTTAGTCGAGCAACAACACCTGAATCAAACTCAAGACAAGCAACGGAAAAATCTGGGGCATTGATTTCTAAAGGAACATCAGTGTTTTTATCAGGAATCAAGCAAGAAGAAAAAGCCGTTACCGTTTTAACAGGTCCAAAAAAAGCTGTTAACCAATTAATATAATAGCCAGCGTGTTCTAAAGTGCATCCAACTTCAAACTCATCTTTATAAGGCCAAGGAATACCTGATGCACTTTGCCATTTTTTATAAGCCATTTGATGTACCATGCCATCATCCATTTCCGCATAAACTAATCTGACATCTCCAATGACTTTTTCTCGCAATGCTTTCCAGATAGTTTGAGCAGTTTCACTTAATACATTACAAGGGGCAGAAGCAAGATAAAGATTTTTAGATTCTGCTAAATCAACTAAAGTTTTCGCTTCTGATAAAGTCATACCCAGAGGCTTTTCTGAGTAAACGTGTTTCCCTGCATTTAAACAAGCTTGAGATACTTGAAAATGGCTCCGGGGATTAGTTAAATTAAGGACAATAGACACTTGAGGATCATCTAGTAAAGCCTCTAAAGAACTATATTTAGCAACAGAATGATAACGGGAGAAATGTTCAGACCTTTGGGGATCAAGATCCATAACCCCAACTAACTCTAAATTAGGATGTAGAGGAAGGGTTTTCAGATAATAATCAGCCACAAAGCCACAACCGACAATACCAATACGCATTAGAAATCAGTAAATTTAAGTAAGATTATGTCCTTATAATAGGATACTCTTAAAGAGGACATTCAAGGTCTTAAATGCTCAACTTGATCAAGGATCACAAGAATAATGAAGATCGCTTATTTAATGAATACTCATCCTTATGCTAGTTGTACTTTTATTCGCCGAGAAATAGTAGCTTTAGAGGCCAATGGCGTTCCCATACAACGATTTGCCGTTCGTCGTCCAACCACACCCCTAATTGATCAAGCTGATCAACAAGAAATTACGAAAACGCGGTTTATCCTTGACTTGGGTGGACTAGGGTTACTTTTAGCTATTTTTAAAACGGCCCTAACTAACCCTTTCTCTTTTCTGTCAATGTTATTATTTGCCATTCGTATTGGCTGGAGATCAGAAACAGGGGTTATTTATCATTTAATTTATCTAGCTGAAGCTTGTGTCTTAAAGGGATGGTTATGTCAATCACATATTACTCATGTTCATGTTCATTTTGCCACCAATGCGACAACGGTTGCTATGTTTTGTCAAGGGTTGGGAGGGCCTTCCTATAGTTTTACCGTTCATGGACCCCATGAGTTTGATAAAGTTCAAGCGATCGCCTTACCTGAAAAAATAAAACGGGCTGCTTTTGTTGTTACAATTAGTTCTTATAGTCGTAGTCAATTATATCGTTGGTGTGAGTTTAAAGACTGGGATAAAATTAAGATTGTTCACTGTGGGGTTGATGATAGTTTTTTCTCCCTTCCTCATCAACCTATTACAGACAAACCCTCTTTTGTTTCTGTGGGTCGTTTAAGTGAACAAAAAGGTCAATATTTATTAGTAGAAGCAGCGAGTAAATTAGTATCCCAAGGATATGATTTCAAATTAGTTTTAGTAGGAGATGGTGATTTAAGGGAACCAATTGAAGAGGCTATAAATCGCTATAATTTACAGGATACAGTAGAGATTACGGGATGGGCCAATCAAAAACAAGTTCAAAATTTTATCTTACAATCACAAGTAATGGTGTTACCTAGTTTTGCAGAAGGTTTACCCGTTGTCATCATGGAAAGTCTCGCTTTAGGTCGCCCTGTAATCGGAACTTATATTGCCGGAATTCCTGAATTAGTGATACCTGAAAAGTCAGGATGGTTAGTTCCTGCTGGTTCAGTTGAAGCCCTAGTTACTACTATAAAGACTGTTTTAGATACCCCAATTCATCAGTTAGAAGCTATGGGAAAAGCTGGAGCAGAAATTGTCAAACAAGAACATAATGTGAACCAAGAAGCCCAAAAATTAAAGCAGTTATTTGACTCGATTCATTCAACAAAAAACTAAAAAAGACCATGAAAATTCTAATTTATTTCGGATTATTATTAATATCTTTTCTTATTTTCATTCCTTGTTTTGTCTTATTTATAGAATGTTCAATATCTTTATTGCCTTCAGTTAAGACATCAGCAAGTAAATTAAAAGAAAATCCTAATTTCAAAATTTTAATTCCCGCTCATAACGAAGAAATAGTGATTGAAACCACTTTAAAATCTTTAGTATCTCAAGTCGATTCACCTGATAAAATTGTTGTTATTGCTGATAATTGTAGCGATGAAACTGCTGCGATCGCTCGACAATACAAAGTAACCGTTTTAGAACGTCAAGATGATGAAAATCGAGGAAAAGGTTATGCGCTTGACTATGGCTTAAATTCTCTGAAAAATAATCCCCCAAACATTATAATTTTGATTGATGCTGACTGTTATGTTACCCCTGAAACGGTTCAAAAATTAGTCCATCAATCTTCTATTACTCAAAAACCAGTCCAAGCTTTATACTTATTAGAAAAACCAGAAAATCCCAGTCCAAAAGACTTAATTTCTGCTTTAGCTGTTTTAGTTAAAAATCAAGTTCGTTCTACAGGATTATCTCGGTTAGGTTTACCTTGTTTATTAGCAGGAACAGGAATGGCTTTTCCTTGGCAAACTTTAGAAAAAATTTCTTTAGCGAGTGGTAATATTGTTGAAGATATGCAGTTAGGAATTGATCTTGCTTTATGTGGATATTCTCCTGTTTTTTGCCCAGATGCTCAAGTCACAGGTATTCTTCCGCAACAAACTTCTGCAGCAAAAACTCAAAGAACTCGTTGGGAACATGGTCATATTCAAACTATTTTAAGCCAAGTTCCTAGACTATTAAAAGGAGCAATTTTTCAAAGACGTTTTGATTTATTCGCTTTAGCATT
The DNA here is from genome assembly GCA_051439445.1 of Crocosphaera sp. Classification (GTDB taxonomy): domain Bacteria; phylum Cyanobacteriota; class Cyanobacteriia; order Cyanobacteriales; family Microcystaceae; genus Crocosphaera. The sequence goes on along the minus strand of JBFRWG010000028.1, from coordinate 8,362 downwards.
AGAATTAAGTGTTCCACCCTTATCTCTGTTAGTGATGTTATGGATAGGAGGAATTACCATTACAATAACAGCAGGTTTCTTGGGGTTTTCTTGGCTACCGACTATTATTTTAGGAATAGGGGGAATGTGCTTAGTGCTTGGTGTTTTCAGTGGTTGGGCTAAGTTTGGACGTAAAGAAATTCCTGTTTTGGCTTTACTGAGCATTCCTTTTTATTTATTATGGAAAATACCGCTTTATTTTGCCTTTTTAGTTCGTCCTGAATCAAAATGGATCAGAACAGAACGAGATTAAAGCCTATAATTGAGAAGGAGGAGTAACACCAATTTTAGTTAATTGTTGATCAATGTCTCGAATCAGTTGAAAATCCTCATTGTTTGCATTATAATTAGGTTGGCGCAAACAATCAAATGCTTCTCTAAACTGTGAGGGAGTCGCTGAAATTGGTGCAGAAAAATGCGCCGAAATAATATGCTCAAAACCCCATTTTGAAACTTGCTCCACCCACGCTAATACTTCTAAAGGACTACGATTAAAAATTACTCCTTGTAAAATAGGAGCTACTAGTAACTGATTATGATATAATTTCTCAAAAGACGATTTCCAACTCTCATCCCATTGAAAAGGAAACAGTCCAAAATAAGCTTGTCTGGAACGCTCAGGGGACTTTAAAGCATCTTTAAATACTTTTACCCATTTGACCACTCCCAAAGAACTAGGACGGAAATAGAGGGAAAATAAAACAACTCTTTTCCATCCTTTGAGACGGTTGTATTGGGTGTCCTCTATGATTTCTAGACTATTATCCCTAGCATGAAATAATAAAGGATAGGGATCGATTTCAATGATATCTGGAGGGGTTAAAGGGACAGAAATAATAGAATCAGTTAATAATAAAGTTTGCGATCGCTTATGATAAAAGGCCACTTCTTCAAACGGTCCCAAACCCAAATCTAAAGGCCCTAAAATTTCATAATCAAAGTCATCCGCAAAAGGACTTTGACTACTATCTACAGGAAGTTTATAGGTTCGTTTTCTCGGAAACCCTAACCAACTCAAAGGTAGATTAATAGGGAAACTCCATTGATGAGGAGCAACAAAGACTTTAGCATTAGGAAAAAATCTAGCAAATGGACCGACAAACACCTTATGTTCAATCCCAGAAACCGTTGGTAAAATGATATATTTAACCTCACCATAAGTATCCACTAACTCATTAACCAGACCAATACATTCACCCGTGGGTGCAACCGGTGCATAAACCAAAAGTCCACCTTTTGCCAGTTTAACTACTGTCATGCGAATGGGAACCACTACATAAAGAATACCCTGACATTGCTCAAAGGTCCATAAAGTATCCTTGACCACTTCTTTACGTAAAGTACGACGTTGACCATAAGGATATAGAGGAACCAATGGCCAAAACGGCCAGGATAAATCTTGAGGACTAATATTGATTGATGTTGTTTGTCCTTGTCTGGTCATTCACTAACTTCATTGCAAAACCACTGACTTATTTTAATGCTTTTAGTCCCCTCAGAACAATCATGAGACTGTAATAGCCAAAAAAGTTCTAATGATTCAACATTTGTACTGGTTTATCCTCTATCTTGGTTGTTTCTATCTTGTCCTCTAATTTTTTGTCATACTTAACCTTCGCTATTTTCAACTTCAAAAAACTACTAGCTCCTGCCATTCCTAAAAGACATAATATACCTAAAGGCTGAGGAATGGGTAGAATGATTGATGAATCCTTAACATTAAGTAGTTTTTGTGAAGACACCAGTAAAGTGTCCTTATTCTTGAACTGGGTGACAACGGTTTCAGATTCTCGATTTTGAGCTTTTTCAAGCTCATTAATACCATTATGCTGACTAAATGCAGATTGATTTACGAATGCTAAAGATAAGGTCGTAAAAACAGCGATAAGCTCTAATTTATTTACTATTTTCATTGTTCAAAAAAAAGGTATTTGGTGGCAATTATAGGTAAGACTTCATGAACCCCCTTGATTTTTTAGAAATGCTTTAGATTTGGGGGAATGATGGTTGACTCTCCAGATGAGAAAGGGTGTTATATCATAAAAGAAAGCGAGGAAAGACAAACCAGATGAAAACTCCCCCACACCATAAATCTTCTCATAAAAATGCCTCTTTCACACAAGAAACTTTACATTTAGAAGGAATGGGATGTGCTGCTTGTGCAGCTAGCATTCAAACAGTTATTCATAAAGTTTCTGGTGTAAAAAAATGTAACGTAAACTATGCTTTAGAAAGAGCAACCGTTGATTATGATAGTCAAGTCACTAACTTAGCAATCATTCAAGCTGCTATTAGTAAAGCAGGATACAAAGCTTATCATTTAGAAGAGAAAAAAGATAATCAACTGGGCGATACTGAAGAACAAAAAAGGAAAGCTAAACAACAAGAATTGACTAGAAAAGTCATGGTAGGTAGTCTTGTTAGTTTTATCTTATTTTTTGGATCATTACCGATGATGACAGGGTTATCTACCCCTTTGATTCCTCATTGGTTACATAATGCTTGGTTACAATTAATTTTAAGTATTCCTGTCATTTTTTGGTGTGGAAAAGGGTTTTATATAGGAGCAATAAAAGCGTTAAAGCGTCGTACTTCTGACATGAATACGTTAGTTGCTTTGGGTACAGGTGCGGCCTTTTTATACTCCTTGTTTGCTACATTCTTTCCTCAATTTTTTATCTCTCAGGGGTTAAATGCTGATGTTTATTATGAAGCTGCTGTTGTTATTATTACCTTAATTTTATTAGGTAGATTATTAGAAAATAGAGCCAGAAGTAAAACATCAGAAGCGATTCGCAACTTGATGGGATTACAAGCAAAAACAGCAAGAGTGATTCGTCAAGGAGAACCCATTGATATTGCTGTAGAAGATGTGGTCATTGGTGACATCATTTTAGTCCGTCCAGGGGAAAAAATTCCTGTAGATGGAGTCATTGTTGAAGGAACATCTACCCTTGATGAAGCTATGATTACAGGAGAATCTATTCCTGTGGAAAAGCAACCAGGAGATGAGGTAATTGGAGCAACTATTAATAAGACAGGAAGTTTTAAATTTGAAGCCAAAAAAGTAGGTAAAGATACCACTTTATCCCAAATTATTAAATTAGTAGAAGAAGCACAAAATAGTAAAGCACCTATTCAAAAAATAGCGGATCAAGTTACCAGTTTGTTTGTTCCTGCGGTGATGATTATTGCAGTTATTACCTTTATCAGTTGGTTGATTTTTACTCAAAACTTATCCTTAGCAATGGTGGCAACTGTTAGCGTTTTAATTATTGCCTGTCCCTGTGCTTTAGGGTTAGCAACCCCCACATCCATTATGGTAGGAACAGGGAAGGGAGCGGAAAATGGCATTTTAATCAAAGGTGCAGATAGTTTAGAATTGGCACATAAAATTAAAGTTATTGTCTTAGATAAAACAGGAACTTTAACTCAAGGTCAGCCCACTGTTACTGATTATATTACCGTTGATGATATGGCTGATAATAATGAGTTGAATATCTTAGAAATAGCAGCTACAATTGAACATAATTCTGAGCATCCTTTAGCAGAAGCAATTGTTAATTATGCCAAATCTCAAGGTGTTGATAATAACTTACCTAAAGTTGACAATTTTCAAGCATTTGGAGGTCAAGGAGTACAAGGAAAAATAGAAGGAAAATTAATTCAAATAGGAACACAAAAATGGATGCAACAATTAGGGATTAATACCGATGAGTTAATCAAGCAAGCAACCGAATGGAAAAGTCAAGCAAAAACAACTCCCTGGATCGCAATTAATGGACAAATAAAAGGTTTATTTGCTATTGCTGATACAGTTAAACCGTCTTCGGTTAAAGCGGTTAAAAAACTCAAAAAAATGGGCTTAGAAGTTATAATGTTAACAGGAGATAACCCACAAACTGCTCAGGCGATCGCCGATGAAGTAGGAATATACCATCTGTTTGCAGAAGTCCATCCCGATGAAAAAGCAGATAAAATCAAAGAAATTCAACAATTTAAAGGTAAAATAGTGGCCATGGTTGGGGATGGTATCAATGACGCACCCGCACTCGCTCAAGCAGATGTAGGAATGGCGATCGGCACCGGTACAGATGTGGCCATGTCTGCGAGTGATATTACCCTCATTTCAGGAGATTTACAGGGGATTGTCACAGCCATAGAATTGAGTCGTGCTACCATGCAAAATATTCGTCAAAATCTCTTTTTTGCCTTCATTTATAACACTTTGGGTATCCCGATTGCTGCTGGTATTTTATATCCTTTCTTTGGTGTCTTATTAAACCCCATGATTGCGGGTTTAGCGATGGCATTTAGTTCGGTTTCTGTGGTTTCCAATGCTTTAAGATTACGCAATTTTAATCCATAATTGTCTTATGATTAACAACGTCATTTCGTCATGTCCATTACATCATCTTAATGCACCCTACAAGATAAGCGATCTCCTTAATAATATGCTAGTATTAAGATACTCGTTACTTGATAAGTTGCTTTATGTCAAAGGTTAACAATCTTAAAAAATCCCTTGGTGAATATATAGATCAATTATCTGAACCTAACTTAGAAACGGTCTATGAATTCATATCTAATTTAGCAGAAAAAGAAAGAGAAGAAGCAACCGCAGAATTATTAGGAATTCCTGATTTATTGGATGATATTGAATTCGCTAAACAAGATATTGAGCAGGGAGAATTAACAGATTGGCGAGACGTTAGAGCCGATGTATAAGGTTGTTTTAATAAGAAAAGCTAAGGCATTTTACGCAAATGCTGATCAAGTATTAGCTAAAAAGTTAGCAAAAAGTTTTGAGATTTTAGAACAAACACCTTACCAACATCCTAACATTAAATCTCTTAAGGGTAAGTTAAAAGGATATTATCGTTATCCCGTCGGAGACTATCGTATCATTTATGAAATTGATGAGCAGATCATTCAAGTAATTGTTATTAAAATTGCTCATCGAAGTAAGATTTATTAGAATAAAACCAATCGATAAGATCAGCGATGGCAAAATTATTGATCTTTCTTAATTTCATCTTTTACCAATTCTAAGGGAAGTTTTAACACTCTAGAAATTTGTTCAACTGTTAACCCTTCTTTTATCAATTCTTGAGCAATTTCTAGTTTATATTCTTCATCAAAAGTTTGTTTTTGTAATTGATTTTCTGGTAATTTATTACAGATACTACCTTGATTAATTTGTACAGGATTTATTACATTGAAATTGTGAGAAACATTATAATAGTATCTTCGCAGACTAGACTTTAGATTCGCTTTATTAACTTCTTCTCCTAAAATTTCTGATAAAGTTTTCCATAATTTACCTGCAACATCTTTTACATATTTATCAGAACGATGATGAGTTTTAGCGATTTCTGTATATTTTTGATGATTAATCACTCCTTCTAAAATTTCAGACTGAACATCATCTAAATGTTCTCCTGTATATGAGAAAATAAGATTATCAATAGTTGTAATTAGAGATTGAATATCAAAACCGTTCATTTTTAAACACAGAATCAAGATTAATAAGCTTTTACCTGACATTATATGGCATCATAAGGCTTATAATGGTTTAAAAAAAAGTTACTTTTCTTAATACTGCTTTATCTGTCTTTATATAACTTCAAGAGTCTTGAAAAAAAAGTTTAGTTTGTTTTAGTATTTTGCCTATGGTCACTTACTTCAAATTTTGAAAAAAGTAATCATTAATCATCTTTAATTTGGAATAATCGCAAAATCATGACCAGAAATATTAATCATTTTGTGACATTAGGCACTGTTGCCGTCTTTAGCATTCCATTGTTATATAATTCGCCTGCTCATGCACAACGAGCCATGACTGTTCCTGAAGCAATGTCTTATGCCTCAACATTAGAGGGCTATGAATTTATGCTATGGGGATTACAATCCTTAGAAGGGTTTGATGGGCCGATGGAAGTCCAAAATTGGTCAATGGATTTTGATTCCATTGGTACTAATTCCTTTACTGCCTCTGGTTCTGTAAGCGGTAAGCCATTAAGTCTGACTTATTCAGGAAATTTATCAGGAACGTTTGGCTCAACTGATATGACTTGGCTAGGAAATTGGACGGGTTCCTTAGGTGATGAGTCAATTGATGCTACTGATACAGCTACATGGATATTTGATAGTGGTCTTGGTCTTTATACAGGTATGGACTTTCTTCAGGAAGGATCATTAGGAACACCAGATATTACGAGTGACATAACACCTGCCAGTTTTCGGTTTTGGACGGTTATCGGAGTAGAAGCTTTAGGAACTGGTTTTGCTGGTCTTGCATCCGGTGGATGGGGTGCTGCTGCAGCTGGTGTTGCTTTAGGGTTAAAATCTTATACAATATTAGAACCATCACCCACTCCTCCACCTGCACCTCCAAGACCACCATTACCGCCAACACCTACTCCACCTCCCACACCTCCTGTTGAACTAACAGATGTAACTATTACTGTCACAGACGAAGGGGCTGGTAGCACTACAACTGCTATTAAAAGCGTTACTGCTTCTAAGATCACTATAACCGGTGACGGAATATGTATTAATCCTTGCAGTGCTACTGGAACATCTAGTATCATGGTTGCTGCTGATATTCCCGAACCCACCTCAACTTTAAGTCTTCTTTCCCTTGGAATACTTGGTGCAGGTGCAACTTTAAAACGCAAATTAAAACCCTCTAATTCTATCGAGAAAGAAACCACAAAAGTAGGCTAAATTGCTTTTAAATATAACTTCTTTCCCCTTAATTTCAGTAAATTGAGGGGGATTATTTTTCGTTTCTAAAAAACAATGTTTTTATTCCCATATCCGTTGAATGGGATAAGCATCAAATTGGGTGTCACAGCTAATCAAAATTAGGGATTTATTGATAGCTTTAGCAATCAACATTCGATCAAAGGGATCACGATGATGTAACGGTAAACGATAAATTTGTACAGTGTCAAGAAAAGTAATAGGTAATAATGAAATATCTGATGATTTCAATTCTTGCTCAATGGTTTCATAACTCCGTTTCAGTGATAATTTACCTAGATTTAGCTTAATAGCCATTTCCCAAAGACTAACAATACTCAGATAAACAGTATCAGCTAGATCAATCATCTCTCTAAGATTATTAGGCAAATTAGGATCATTTTCAGATAACCAAATAAAAGCATGAGTATCTAATAGAAAATCCTTTATTCCATATATTCCTTAAAATCTTCTAGATATTCATCAAAATCATCAGCAAAGGGTAAAATAAATGTCCCTTCTAATATACCTGAGCGACGTTTTTTAACAGGTTTTTCTTCTTGTTTCGATAAGGACTCTTGAGCATAATTTTCTATAAGATACTTAGCATAATGTAGAAGTTCCACCTTGAGAGATTGCGGCATTATTGAAACGGTTTGTAATATTTCTGTATCAATATTCATGATTTTTTGCCATCTTATTTCATATTTATTTCTTTATCCCGTTTTATTATAAACTTTTATACATCTAAAATCTATCAATCTGTTTACAGTTAGTGAAATAAAAACATAAATAAGTATAGTTATAGATAATCTTGAGCAAAAGGTTTATACTAAGATAAGATAGGATAGTTAACTTTACTGAACCAGCTTAAATAATCAAATGTTAGGTAACTTTCAACAAAGTCAATTACGCATTGCAGTTCCTGGAGATCATGATCTGATTCGGGACAGTTTATTAAATAGTAATCATTTAAAAAAATGGTTGATTCCTCAAACATTATCTTCCGATGTTCCTGATAAGTTAAGCACCGGTTCAAAATTTAGTAGTAACATTGGATTAGTGACTATTGAACATCGTGTAGAAATAGCTGACGATAACTGTTTACGAATGATTTTAAAACAAGGAATTGATGGTTATCATGAATGGTTATGGGGAGATGGTTGGGTACAATCTCGGTTAGAAGGAATTTCTTTATTACCCCTTAATTTAGCTCAAACCTTTAGTTTATTAAAATTACGATTGTTTCTGATGAGTCAGAAAAAAAACAAAGAAGCAAATGAAAGTGAAACCGTATGAGTCAAACTTGTGTAAAGATTTGAGAAAATAATGAAAACAAAAAAATAAACTCAAATCATTCATGAAGTAGAATACATTTCAGAAATTGAAGTTAACATTACCTATAACAATGATCCTTCGTCTCCTTATCTATCCCTAGATGAATGTTTTTTCTCCTTCTTGGTGGAGTCCGATCTTTGTGGTTTGGATAAAGATCGGACTGCGCCAAGAAGGTGAGGGTTGCAGACGAATTAATTTATTATAAAATATACAATTTTAATATATATAAAATAAACCC
>JBFRWG010000027.1:0-8108 GCA_051439445.1 Crocosphaera sp. | reverse complement strand
GGAGTCCGGACTTATTTTGTGACACCAAAGAAAATCAACAAACGCTTTGCGGATCGTGTTTTCGTCCACACGCACGGTGGTGCTTGGGTTTTCGGTGGTGGCGACTCAGTCTTACGCGAGGCGGTGTGGGTTGCATCCGGCCTTGGGGTTAAAGTCGTATCCATCGATTACCGCCGTCCTCCGCTTCACCCTTTTCCTGCTGCTATAGAAGATTCCGTTGCAGTGTGGCGTGAAGTTACAAAGGATCAAGATAGCTCAACGTCCACACTTACTAAAGTAGGAAGTTATCATAGTCCTCCTTTGAGCAGAAATTGTAAAGCCAAAGAAGCGACCCCTCGCACAATATTATCTAACCCAGGATTACCCCCTTCTTTTCTCCTGGCTTTTTGCATAGCTTCGATATTGTTAACAAAACTATCAGCCAGTTCTTGACCTTGGCTATTTTCCTCTTTTTCATAGAGTTGAGAAGCCATTTTAGCGTTGAGAATCGCTCCTTGTTCATTACCTAAACGTAATAGAGCATAGCCTCTGGCTAAATAAGCCGGTGCAAATTCAGGATTAAGGATTAAAGCCTTATTATGATGTTCGATGGCCTCTCGGTAATTCCCTTCTTTCGTTTCAATTAAACCCCATCCATAGAACAATTCAGGGGTTCCCGCATTTTGAGAGATCCCTTTTGCCCCTTGTACATAAGCCTGTTCTAAACTGGTACCAGTTAAGTTAGCATTGGTGAGATAGGCTTCTCGTAAATCTGTGCCGTTTAAGATAGCACTACTTAAATTAGCTCCTGTGAGATTGGCCCCGTATAAAGAGGCACCACTAAGATTTGCCCCCCTGAGATCAGCCCCAGCTAAATTAGCTTGAGATAGGTTAGCCCCGGCTAAGTTAGCCCCAATTAAAGAAGCCCCTGAAAGATTGGCCATGACTAGACCTGAGCCAGTTAAATCGCAAAGTTGACATTGTTTTGTCGATAATAATTGAGTTAAATGAGCCAAGTTTTCGGCTTTGACTGGGAGAATGAGTCCAAAACTAGTTAATAAAGCGGTTAAGCTAATAGAGGTAATTTTTATCATGGCTTTTATCAGCAGTTAATATTAGAGTGTAATGGGGGATCTAAAAAAAGTTGACCCTCATTCCCCCTTCTCTGTTGCCTAAGATTAGATCATCAACTTTAGTCTTTTATTGTGACTAATTTTTCCAACTTTGACTACTATCATAGACAATCAGAAAAGAGTACAATTGAACAATAATTGATATTTGAGAGAGTTATGACAGCTAACGTTGAAATTTATACTTGGAGTACCTGTCCTTTTTGTATTCGGGCTAAGGCCTTGTTGAATCAAAAAAAGGTAGATTTTACAGAATATTGTATTGATGGGGACGAAGAAGCCAGAGACGCAATGACGGAACGGGCTAACGGGAAACGAAGTCTCCCTCAAATTTTTATTAATGACCAATCTATTGGCGGTTGCAACGAATTATACGACCTTGACTCAACAGGGGAACTGAATACCTTATTAGAGCAATCAGTAGCATAATGAAATTAGCTTTTATTATTGATCCCATCTCTAAACTTAATCCAGGTCACGATAGTAGCGTGGCTATGATGGAAGCTGCTCAAAACCTAGGTCACGAAGTCTGGATTACAGAACTTCATCAACTAAGTGTCATTGAAGGAAAAGCTTGGGCTACACTTTCCCAAGTTCAGTTAACTCCTGTTACTTTAAAAGAGGAAAAATGGGTCAGTGTTCCCCAATGGTATGAGTTATCATCAAGGGAGTTAAGGTGTCTTGAGGACATGGATGTTGTCATGATGAGGAAAGATCCTCCGGTCACCATTCGTTATCTTTACGCAACTTATATTTTAGAGTTGATTGATCCTCAGAAAACCCTGGTGATTAATTCACCACAAGGGTTAAGGGAAGCCAATGAAAAGATGTATACTTTACAATTTTCTGCGGTGATGCCTGAAACAGTAGTGAGTCAAGATAAAGCAATTATTAGTGACTTTGTTGCCAAGAAAAAAGAGGCTGTTCTCAAACCTTTGGGGGGAAAGGCAGGGGAAGGAATCTTATTTTTAGAACAAGGCGATCGCAATTTTAACTCGATCATTGAAATCAGTACCCATCAAGGTCAAGAACCAGTCATGATCCAGCGATTTTTACCAGAAGCCAAGCATGGAGATAAACGGATTATTCTCTTAGATGGTAAACCCATTGGGGCAGTTAATCGTGTGCCAACGGGCCAAGAGTTTCGAGGCAATATGGCAGTTGGGGGACGGGTCGAAAAAGCAGAACTCACCCCAAGAGAATATAATATCTGTGAGATTGTTGGCCCAAAATTAAGTCAAAATGGTTTATATTTTGTCGGTATTGACGTGATTGGAGGTTACTTAACTGAGGTAAATGTGACCAGTCCCACAGGGATACGAGAAATTGATCGGCTCAACCAAACCAATTTAGGTCAAAAGGTGATTCAATGGTTGAACAGCCGAAAATCAAGATAGATTTTTGATAAAAGCGTAATTAAATCATTTCCTTGGATTATCTAGATAGATGGAATTAGCGTTGCTTGGGCCAGCCTGATGTGAAGAGTAATAGGCAATGACAAATATGGGCAGGATTAGGGTGATCATGGCGATCGCAACCCCCATAACGTGAGTCCATCTATAGGCAGGAGGTTCGGAAACCTTCCCTGACGGGCTACTAGATTCCATAAAGCGATTGTAGTAATTTTAATTTAATAGACATTGAGAAAATTTTTAAAAATCCCCTCTTTTATATTGTACCGATTTTTTCTAGAAGTGGAATTTATTTGATTGCCAATTTAGCTTCCCTGCGAGAAACCCCGCACTGTACCGAAGGTCAGTGTACCCTGGGATAGCACGAGCAACACCTTTGACACTTGACAAAAAAGTAGATACAATCAAACCAGTCTAATTGACACCTGGAAACAGGCTCTTTACTTAAAGGGCGAACCCCATAGCTCTAGCCAGTGGAGATATGTGTCCCTAGATTTCCCCAGACGATCAACAGTGCTTGGAAGCTGGAAACGGGTAGAAAAATATTCTTGAGTGCGTCTTACATTCGGATTGCGAATCCGAATTACGCACTCGCTTTCTGGATAAAAACTCGACAGATGGCAGCCGATGGATAGTCGGTGGTTCTGAAGAGTGGAGGTATCTGGACGGGGATATGTGAATGACAACATTTGTGTATCTAGAAAAGGAACCATGAAGCAGTAACGTCCTATCGTGAGGTAGGGAAGTCTGCGCTTTAGCAACTGGATCAGCGTCGGCAGGAGTGTCACGACAAAAGAATGAATAATGGGGCTATTATCGAGAAAATCCCAAGCCTTCCTTACCCTCTCAGTATTGTATTGTTTACTCGCTATCCCGCTCCAGGAAAGGTCAAGACCCGTTTAGCCTGGGATATTGGCGATCGCACAGCAGCCGAGATTCATCGTTACACCATGAGTCATACTTTAAAAGTGCTACTGGAGGAGATGAAGGGAGTTAATATTGTTGTTAACTACACAGGCGCAAATTCTGCCACTCAGATGGTTCAAGGGTTTGCCCCTAAGTTAGCATCGAAAATTACTCAAGGAATCGATTCAGGGATTCTTTACTTTATTGAACAACCCTCCACTTCTTTTGGTGAGCGACCTAATTATATTGCGCAACAGTTAGAACGGGTTATAATTATTGCGGCCGATACCCCAGGAATTACATCAGAAATTTTAAATGAAGCCATTACTTATGTAAACCGTGAGGAAGCTGTCATGGGTTTAACAGCAGATGGTGGCTATTATCTCATTGGGTTGCCTTACTATCAGGATGTTTTCACCCCCATTAATTATGGTTTAGGGGATGTTTCTCAACAGACTTACTCCCTGATGGAAGACAACTATGTTTGTGCTTCTTTTCTTAAGCATACTTTGATTGATATCGATGAGGTTAGTGATCTGCAATCTCTTGGACTAATGCACTTGTTAGAAACCAATCAGATAGGTATCTCGGTGATTATTCCTACTCTTAATGAAGTTGATGCTATTTACCATACCTTAGAGAGTTTAGTTAAACGGGCTGAGGACTCGCAAAATATAGAGATTCTTGTCGTAGATGGTGGTAGTCAAGATGCAACTCTACAGTGTGTTGAAACATTTAAACAAGACTATCCTGAAATTAAGGTGCAATGGCTTTGTGTTTCTTCTATTGGCCGCGCCTTTCAAATGAATGTGGGGTTAAGACATTCATCAGGAACCTATGTTGTTTTCTGTCATGCTGACACTTTATTACCTGCTAAATGGGATACGGTAGTGAGATCAGTGTTATCAGAAGAATCTGTTAAACTGGCTTATTTTGACTTACAGTTTAATCACAATCACTTGGGTTTAAAAGCAGTCGCTTGGACAGTTAATTATATCAGGCGATCGCCTTATGGAGATCAAGTGTTTTGTTTACGAAGAGATTATTTTAAACAGATAAATGGTTTTGACTATCTTTCTTTGTTAGAAGATGTGACAGTTATATCTAAAATAGGTTTTAAACACTGTCAACGAATTCCTCAATCTGTGATCACTAACCCTCGCAAATATCAGAATAGTCACGGTGAATATAGTTATAGCTCTATCTTGAAAAATGTTACTAAAAACTGGGGAATTATGATAGGGAAAGGATTGTTAAAATTACCTGCTTGTCAACTGAGAAAATTTTATTATCCTTCTTCTCAAACTGAGTTATTAGAAGTTCCTTTCCAAGATAAACTTTATACGTTTAAGTATTTCTTTCCTCAACAACTGTTACACAAGCTTCTTATTTGGAAAGTGATCTATTATCAGAAGTCAATGAATCAATTGATTCCTCACCTTTTTCATTATTGTCAGGGTAATGATCTTTTTATTGATATTGGTTCCAATGAGGGAATTGTTAGTTGTTTACTAAGTATGATGTTAACTGAGAATCGCATCAAAACTGATATTATTGCTTTTGAACCTTTTCACCATCTAAGTCAACTATTTCAAGATAATCTTTCTTTATATAAAAATGAACTCAAAAATCACATTTTTCTGGAAAATATTGCTTTAGGGAATACTAGAAAAAGTTATTATTTAAAATTAGATGGAGACTCATCTTATTTTGTAAATTATCAAGATAATGACCATGATTTATCAGTAAAATGTATCCTTTTAGATGATTATCAATTTACGGCAAACAGAAAAATCAGTTTAATTAAAATAACTGTGGACGGTAGAGAATTAGAGATATTACAAGGGATGAATAGAACCATTGAAAAACATCAACCAGTTATAATTTTTAAACAATCAATACTTTCTATTTTTAGCTTACTTAATTATAAAAATAATGGACAAAATATTGATCAAAAAATCATCACTTTTCTCAATACCTTCAACTACGAAATTAAACAATTAACCAACATTGATTATATTGCTTATCCCACCTCTATATCTGTAACATAACCATCCTCATCCTGCTTGTAAAATTGGCATCCATTGTATGTAAGTGATTCTGTTGATTAAACGTGAGTTCGACAGAACATAAATCGATGGTTTAAACTGAATCTTTTTTTCTCTTGACATATTGTGAACTACCCAACAGATAGCGGTAGACCTCTTGCAAAAGTGTTTCATGGTATAATGAAAAGTGATTTACTTTTGGAATTAGCCACTGTGGTCAAGCAGTCTCGCTCCGCGAGTGCTGCCGCACCGCAATTTGACAGAGCGATCATCATCAAAATCGTGGCAAGAGATTCGGATTAAGAGCGAACTTAATAGCTCGACTTCATCACTACGATCTAGCTAATTAATTGGTAAAAAAAATCTATTAAATATATATTTATTTTAGCTTTTAATCATTAGCTTAATCTTTTTATTCTGCCAATTTTTAAGAATTTTACTAATTAGCGATCGCTGAAAACTCCCTTCTTTTTAAAAATGGTAAATTCTGGGGGACTTGTCACATAAATCTAGACAAAAAATAGCTGTTAATCATAGCATAAAATATTTTTGCAAGAGGTCTAAAGAAAACCCAGTCTATATTTGGCTAGCGATCGCCAGAAAGAGCCGTTTCTATTAATACTTTTATAGCAGTTAAAGTTATTAATTTAGAAGCCAATTACTGGCTTTTGGGCGCATAAATTTTTGAGGGACTTTTTCGGCAAACCCTACCTAAATGTTTGTAAAAAAAGATCCCAAATGGTTTCTATAACGGAGTTTAGTTGGGGTACTTCACGCTAAAATAAACTCTTGGTGAATGGGAGGTGGACATTGCCCACCTGACTCGCTCAAAAATAAACAAAAAAGGATGTTAATCTCCCAAACAAATACCTAAACCTCTGGCCGTGTTCACTAAAGTTCCTTCTGGGTTGACAGTATGATAAGTTTGAATTGCTTCGGCAATGGGAACACTGACAATTTGTCGATTTTGCCAAGCTACCATCTGATCAAACTTTCCTTGGGCAATTAAATCCACCGCAGCTACCCCAAAAGCTGACCCTAACAAGCGATCGACAGGAGATGGGATTCCCCCACGTTGAATGTGACCAAGGACGGTTACACGGGTTTCTGCCCCTGTTTTAGCTGCGATTTGTTCGGCAATATATTTACCGATACCTCCTAGGCGATCTTCCCCAAATTGTTTTAATTCAGTAATTTGATCCCCGACTTCAGTTCGTACTGCTTCTGATACCATTACTAGACAAAAATGCTTCCCTTTTTCCTGTCTACGGCGAATTTTTTGACAAACTTTTTCTATTCTATAGGGTATCTCAGGAATAAGGATAACATCTGCCCCCCCTGCAATGCCGGCTGCTAAGGCAATATGTCCAGCATCCCTTCCCATCACTTCTAAAATCATGACACGGTTATGGCTGGCAGCAGTAAAATGAAGACGATCTAAGGCTTCTGTGGCAATATTGGTAGCGGTATCAAAACCAATGGATACTTCTGTTGCCCCCACATCGTTATCGATGGTTTTAGGAATACCAACAAGGTTAATGCCTCCTTTTTGGGCGAGACGACGTAATATGGTTAAACTTCCGTCCCCTCCAATGCCAATCAAACCGTCTAAATCTAGTTTATTGTAACCATCAATGATTTCTTGAGAGCGATCCTGTAAGGTTCCATCATTCATTGGAAAAGCAAAGGGATCACCTTTATTGGTTGTACCTAAGATAGTTCCTCCCATTACCAATAAATTATCTAATTGATCCATATCAAATTTGATAAACTGAGGTGGATCACTCATCAACCCATGAGTGGCTTCTCGGATACCAATGACTTCCCAATCATAGGTCCCCACAGCATGATAGACCACCGCACGAATAACGGCATTTAACCCTGCACAGTCTCCACCACTGGTAAGAATTCCAATGCGCTTTTTATCACCCATTTCTAATGATCTTGTTAACTGAAATCAATTCTATTTTTAGTGCTTAACGTCACGATTTGATAATTCTTAAGGAAAATATAATCTATTGAAGCAGACCTTAAACCTTGCTTAATTAAAGTTTAGATAAAGTAAGGGTTTAGATACAATTATTGGCAACTCAATCATCAGTCAACTCAATACTGAGGATAGGCAACACCAGAAGGTTTTACTATTCGTCACACTTGTTAACATAAGATCATTGATGAGGATTTGATTAATGATTGTTATCTGTATAATTTAAACTATTAATGATATGATGAGGTGGTGTTGCTTTTTCCTTTGATTGACAATAAATTAAGTTGAAATTAATACTTTTACCCATCAAAGAAATACTTATTGTCTTAACAGTAATTTCTCTCTCCTACTGACAAAATATGACTCTTATTGACTCTCAAGTATTCCACAACCTAGCGATCGCCCTTGGCACTTCCTTGTTTGCTGTCCTGGTGTTTTGGGCTTTTTGGTATGCTTCAAAAATGGATTAAACACAAGTGATAGCTTTTTCCATAGCTGGAAAAAGCTGCTAAACTGTTTTATGAACTACCCACAATCGTCGCTACGCTTTGATTGGGGTTTCTGTCGCTTCAACTCCCAATCTTTAGCAAACCCTCCACACCGCTTGGGTGTGTGAGCTTGCTCAGAGGACTGAGATCCACGATTG
>JBFRWG010000026.1:0-5374 GCA_051439445.1 Crocosphaera sp. | reverse complement strand
GTGTATAAGAGAGAGGCCATCCCTCGACCAAGAGAAGACGTATATCCCTTGTTTCAAACCTCTAACTTTAGGAGTCAGTAATTCTCAATTCTCAATTCTCAATTCTACATTCTCAATTACCTTTTATGAAACAGCTTATTCCTGATTCCGTTTATATTCATATTCCTTTTTGTCGTCGTCGTTGTTATTATTGCGATTTTCCTATCTCAGTTTTAGGAGATAAAGTTGATACGAATAAGTCCGGTTCGGTGAGTCAGTATGTTGACTTTCTTTGTCAAGAAATTGAATTAACACCTTCTTATGGAATTCCATTAAAAACTGTTTTTTTTGGGGGAGGAACACCGTCTTTATTACCTGTTCAATATTTAGAAACAATTTTGAACAGTTTAGATAAACAATTTGGTATTTGTGCTAATGCGGAAATTTCTCTAGAAGTTGATCCTGGAACTTTTACCTTAGAACAATTATCTGATTACCAAAGATTAGGAGTCAATCGTCTCAGTTTAGGAGTTCAGTCTTTTGATGATAGTTTATTAGAAAAATGTGGTCGTTTTCATCGTCTTCAAGATATTGAAAAGTCCATTAATTATATCGAAAAACTTGATTTTTATAATTTTAGCTTAGACTTAATCTCTGGATTACCTTATCAAAGTTTACAACAGTGGAAATCTTCTTTAGAACAAGCGATTAAAATAAACCCTAAACATATTTCTTGTTATGATCTGGTTCTTGAACCAGTAACTCCTTTTGGTAAACAATATCAACCAGGCAAAAATCCTTTACCGAATGATCATGACACAGCCAAAATGTATAAAATGGCTCAAGCATTTTTAACCCAAGCCAGTTATGAACATTATGAGATTTCTAACTATGCAAAACCTAACTATCAATGTCATCATAATTTAGTTTACTGGGACAATAAACCTTATTATGGGTTAGGAATGGGAGCAGCTAGTTACACCAATAATAAAAGATTTACACGACCAAAAACAAGAAAAAATTACTATAATTGGATTGATGAATTAGTCAAATCAGGCTATTTTCTTAATAGTCCTGAATTAACGCAAATTGATACTTTACTAGAAACTTTAATGTTAGGACTTCGTTTGAAAAAAGGAATTAATTTATCGAAATTATCTCAACAGTTTGGAGAGGAAACTGTTGAAAGAATATATCAAATATTATTACCTTATTTTTCAGAAAATTTAGTTGTTTTCAAAGATCAATATGCTCGACTAATAACAAATAAACCTCAACTAGAGAATATAGATACAATTCATTTAAGTGACCCAAATGGTTTTTTATTATCTAATATGATTCTTGCTAGTTTATTTGAAACTTTAGAAACCCTATAGTATTTACATTGAATATACCAACAGTAGCACAGCTTTCTAAACTGTAACAAACAAGATTTTTGTATTACATTGTTGATAACTTCAATATTAACCTTCTATAACTCGGTTGTTTAGATCATAAGTTCTAGTTTGCAAACATAATTTTTGGTGAAATTTGACTCATATTTTGATATGATATACAAAGTGAGTCTATTAATCCTAATTGTCAAGAAAAATACCGAAGGAGAATTACCTTGTTAGACGAAAAAGCGAAAAAAACAATGCTGAGAAAAATTCCTCATGGAATTTATATTTGTGGAGTCAAAGACGGAGAAAATCTCAATGGTTTTACCGTTAGTTGGATCATGCAAGGATCCTTTGAACCACCATTAGTCATTAACTGTGTAAAGAAAGATTCTGGTTCTCATGAAATGCTCAAAAAAAGTGGGGTTTTTTCCCTTAGTTTCCTCGAAGAAGGGCAAAAAGAACTAGCTGCTAAATTTTTTAAACCTCAAAGTCGTGTGGGAAATAAATTTGAAACGGTAGAATTTTATGAAGGGGAAGAAACGGGTTGTCCTATCATTCAAGATTCTTTAGGTTATGTAGAATGTAAAGTGATTGGGTCAGTTGAAAAAGGAGATCATACTGTTTACGTTGGTGAAGTGATTGGTGCAGGAATACACCGAGAAGGAAACCCTTTAACCCTAGAAAGTACCGAATGGCAATATGGGGGTTAATCTGATTACAAAATAGCCAGAAAAATACTGTGTAAAATTTCCTAGAAAATCTTAAATATGCCATTAATTCAAGTAAAAACATCAATTTCTAAACCAGAATCAACAGTAATTGAATCTTTACTGAAAACTTTATCAGCTAAATTAGCAGAACATTTGGGAAAACCAGAATCTTATGTTATGACAGCATTTGAGTCAGATATTAACATGACGTTTGCCGGAACGTCAGATCCCGTTTGTTACATAGAAATTAAAAGTATTGGTAATATGAGTTCCTCACAAACAAAAGTCATGAGTAAGGATTTTTGTCAAGTAATTGAGAATGAATTAAAAGTTCCTAAAAATCGCACTTATTTAGAATTTGCTGATGCTAAAGGGACTATGTGGGGATGGAATGGAGGAACATTCTAGTGATGACTACTATACTTTTTGATTAGTATAGGGAAGAGGACCAGAAGAAGCAGAAGAAGAATAGATTATAAATAAGGCGATCGCTTAAAATAATCAGTCAAGCGATCGCCTTATCAAAAATCTGTTAAACAGATAATAATTCTTGTTCTTCTTCTGAAGAATTATCTTTCAATAACCCAATCAATAAAGAAGCAGGAGGTTCCTTATAAGGCCAAGCAAACGCATGACGAAACGCAGCATCTTGACACGCTTGTAACTGATGAAAATCAATTACATCTTGAGTTAAGAGATTTTCAAATTCAAAGGGTAAACGGACATTATGGAGTCCAGCATTATCCGTGCAAATAGCAATGTCAACCCCTGCGTCAAAACAGCGATCAAAAACCACTTTTAACTCGGATAAATCTTCTAAGGTTCCTGTTTTCAGATAAGTGGTAGGACACACCTCTAAACATTGATTGGCCTCAGCAAGTTGAGGTAATAATTCAGGATATTTCAAAGGAATTTGAATTCCATGACCAATACGCATCAAATAAGGCAATAATTCCGGATAACAACCCTCAGGGGTTTCATAGACATGGCCTGTCGTTTTTAACCCTAAAGAACGAGCATATTTATACAGATCAACAAACTCATCTAACCGTTCCCCATAATGGGAGTCACCTCCAGCCACATCAATAGCACAAACATAGTCTCTCATCTGTGCTGCCAACTCAACAATTGCCTTATTTACCTCATAAGGTAACCGAGAGTGCATACAGAGAATTTGACTAATAATAATCGGATATTCTTTAACTTGACTAGCCTTACCCACTATCTCTACAATATTCGTCATAGCCTCAATTCTTTGAGACTGATTAAGATGGTCTGGAGTACGAAGATAAGGGGTATAACGTAACTCTAAATAAGCCAAATTTTCAAAAATATAAGCCCCACGAATGAGACGATAAATGAAGTAAGGAAGGGTTTGTTCCGTTTGGACACTCTCCACTAAGGTATGGAGTTCTAAATACTCATCCAAGGTGTTCCGTTTGCGGGTATAAAATTCTTCAAAACTAGGGTACTGGGGAAACCGTTGCGCCATATCCGGGTTATGACGCTTAAAATATCGCCAGAGAATACGAGGAACCACTGAACCTCCCAAATGACGATGTAAGTCCGCATAGAGTGCCACAAAAACCTCCTGGTACTGTATCTTAAGATTTATTTTATAGCGATTGCGAAGAGAATGTTACAAATTTAGGGGAGATAGCAGACAAACTGGAATTCCCTTGATACACTGACAGGTAGAAGTAAATAGTTTAAATTTAGACAATACCCTAAAATAGTCTTAAAGATTAATGATTTCTGTTTATATTCTCACCTATAACGAACAAGTCGATATTGCCGAATGTATTGAGTCGGTCATTTCTTTGTCCGATGATATTATTGTGGTTGACTCTTATAGTAGCGATCGCACTGTTGAAATTGCGTCGCGTTATCCAGTTAAAATTGTTCAGCATGAGTTTGAAAGTCATGGCAAACAACGAACTTGGATGCTCAAACATATCCCCACTAAGCATAATTGGGTGTATATTTTAGAAGCAGATGAACGCATGACCCCTGAATTATTTGCTGAATGTGTTGCAGCCAGTCAAAGGGATCAGGCCGTTGGTTATTATGTCGCAGAAAGGGTCGTTTTCATGGGTCAATGGATTCGTAGGAGTACTCAATACCCTCGTTATCAAATGCGTTTGTTTGAAAAGGGAAAAGTCTGGTTTGGAGATTATGGCCACACAGAAAGAGAAGTTTATACAGGTCCGGTGGATTTTATTAAGGAAACCTATCCCCATTATACCTGTGGCAAAGGATTAACCCGTTGGATCGAAAAACATAATCGTTATTCAACAGATGAAGCCAAAGAAACCCTTTATCAATTAGAACAAGGGGGTGTCAGTTGGAAAAAATGGCTATTTGGTTCAACAGAAGTTGAGCGCAGACGCGCCTTAAAAGATTTATCCTTAAGAATGCCATTACGTCCCATTGTACGTTGGTTTTATATGTATTTTATTCTCAGGGGATTTTTAGACGGTAAAGCAGGGTTTGCTTGGTGTACTTTACAGGCGTTTTATGAGTATTTAATCCTTTTAAAAGTGGATGAATTAAGAGAAACCAATTTAGAGTCCCCCTATCCTAACTCTCTTAAATATCCTAACACAGAAGAACCGTCTAGTCAGTCAGAATCTTTATCTTTATAATGGTTGGTTAACCAATCAAAAAACTGGGTTTTAACCTCATGTCGGGCATCATTGCCTCATGCTCTATAGGTTCGGTATGAATGCCGTCAGATGAAACTTATGCAAACCGATTTGATCCCCTCAATTGTTACTTTCAGACCAAATTGGGGAATATTAAAACTGGATGACCTCACCAGGGTCATCTTGACCCCTTTTTGTATCCGATCGGTCAAAGTCCATAATGTGACATCGGTAAGAGTGAATGAGCTACTGTGTAAACCCTTCTTGCGCCCAACCCAAAAACCCCAATAATGTGGCGGTTTGTCAATCCTGCGGTTCCCAACTACGATTAAACAAACGTTATCAACCCCTAGGTATTCTAGGAAAAGGTGGCTTTGGGGCTACTTTCGGGGCGGCGGATCTTGCCCTTCCAGGAAATCCTATTTGCGTTGTCAAACAGCTACGACCAGCTACTGATGATCCCCAAGTCTATAAAATGGCTAAGGAGTTATTTGAACGAGAGGCACAAACTTTAGGGAAGGTAGGCAATCATCCCCAAGTCCCCAGATTATTAGATTTTTTTGAACAAAATAAAGAATTTTATCTGGTTCAAGAATACGTCAAAGGGTATAACCTCCATCAAGAGGTTAAGAAAAAAGGGCCCTTTACCCTGTCTCTT
>JBFRWG010000025.1:0-30401 GCA_051439445.1 Crocosphaera sp. | reverse complement strand
ACTACCTCCAGCTTTACCTAAGATCCAAACATAATGGGTTCCGGTTTCGGTAAAGTTGATCTCGTAGTCGAGACGGGGACTAGAAGACTCATAACCCGTATTATAATTGGTGTCATTATCAACCAAGACTTGTAAAGCTTGCCCCTCTGAAGCACCATTGTCCTCCACTGTAACCCATTGATGGAGTCCATTAGGGGCCGTCGTCTGATGATAGTCTTCTGCTTCGATGCTGACTAAACCTTGGCCGTGATTACTCTGCTCAAATACTGGGTTAATATCAACATGGAAACGGTCAACCATACCCCCAACCACTCCATAACCATTCATATCTTTGACCTGGTTAGAAACTAAGTTCAGGGTGTAAGTGCCATTATCGCTGATATGCCAACTTCCTCCGGGAGCATTAATGGAATAAGTAGCGATCGCCGTAGTTTCATTGCCAATGACTTTCACATCACTCAAGGTTGCATTGGCACTAAATCCATTATCCCCTGTCACTACTAAATCATTATTATCCAGACTATTGAGATCAATGGCAATGTTATCGGTATAAGTCACTTGGAAGGTATAGTAACTGTCTCCTGATTGAGTAATGCTATTGAGTTGAACATGAGCTATGGGAGCCAGAGTATCCCCACCGATCTGAGTGCGATATAAACCGCCTCCTGTGGTTCCTATGACCACTGTACCAGACTCATCGGGTTTAAATTGTATATTTTTAACCCGCAACATGGGAAGTCCTTCATTAAAGGGTTGCCAACTGTTTCCTCCATCTTCTGATAACCACACCCCTGTTGCTTCAGAGACAGAGAGAAAGGGATCTTGATCCGTGGCCGCTAAAATGCGATTAGGGTGACGGGGATCAACTGCAATATCGGCCGCTAATCTAAAAGGTGTGGAACCGTCGGTATTATTATTGGTTAATTGGCTCCAAATTCCTTGATTATACTGCCAAATTCCTCGCTTATTATAGCCATCTCGTTTACGATTAACGGCATAAAAGGTATCATGATCGACAATCTCAATACGGGTAATTCCTCTAGGGTCTAAATTAGAGCCGGTTACGAGATCATAATTGTTACCATTGACATCAGAAGATTGATATAAACCTGTTGCTGTTCCGACATAAATTTGGAAAGTTTCTGCTGTATAATCGGGCGCTAATTCATAGACGTTTCCTGTTGTAGTTAGTTTCTGTGTCCAGGTTTGACCGGCATCATCAGAGAAGAAAAGTTTTTCATCCCAAATGACCCAAACTTTGTTCGTTTCTGTGGGATGCGCCACAATTCTGCTGGCGGTTCCTGATGTTATAGGACTACCTTGATTTTGCCAAGTTTGACCTCCATCAAAAGAAACATAAACCCCTTTACTACTATCTGTTGAATATTGCCCTACTACTCCATAAATAACTTGTTCTTCTACAGGAGTATTAGTAAAAGAAATATCGATTAACCCTTCAAAGTCAGACATTCCATTCAACCGTTGCGCTCCTGACCATTGCCAACTATTCAAATCATCTCGACTCATCCATTTTCCTGAGTCCATAGCGGCAATAAAGGATTGATTGGTATGAAAATGATCCCAGCGAAAATTACGAACAACTAAACCAGAATAGCCATTACCTCGCCAATTATTTTCCGTGATTTCTGTACTAGAAACGTCTGTCCAACTATTACCTAAATCCTCACTTAACCAGATTCCTTCTCCTGTCCCTCCTATAATTTTTTGACTATTATTTGGGTCAATAGCAAAAGCTCGAAAATACTTATTCTGCATAGAATAAGCACTATTATTATAGCCTTCGAGTTTATTCCAGGTTAATCCACCATCTTGACTAAGATAATTTCCTGCTTTACTCCATTCTCCAACAAAGGCAATATTGGGATCAGTTTCGGCAAACTGAATTTGATCAAAATAGGTTTGACTAATATTACTCGTATTTAAACCTGTATTAACGGCAGAAAAAGTTTCCCCAGCATCGGTAGAGCGATAAATTCCTTGGCCATTAACTGTAATTAATAAGGTATCAGATTCCGTTGTATGAGTCGTTAAGGACTGTTTATCCCCTGTGGGTAAATTCAGTCCAACTTGTGACCAACTTTGACCGCCATCAACACTCTTAAATAATCCTTCATCGCTGGTGACAAAGAGTTGATTAAAATCATTGGCTGAAGCGTCAACATCATAAATGTTGTTTTCAATACCTGAGCCAATTTGGGATAAAAACTGCCAACTTTCTCCATTATCTAAACTTTGATAAACTTCCCCTAAATGACTCTCAGCCGCTTGATCAATACGTTGATGTCCCGTAAAGGCTAATAAATGATTACTATCATTAGGATTAATTAAAATTTCTTGAATAGGAGCAACATATTGACCCCATTGAAAATCAGGAAGTCCATTACGTTTTTGGAGCCAAGTTTTACCTTGATCAAGGGATACATAAGGTCCTGATTTTGTCGCCAACCAAATCTTGTTAATATCGTTAGGATCAAAGGTAATTTCTTCAATTTCCCAACTCTTTAAACCCTGGCCACCTAACCAACTATTTCCTCCATCATGGGAGTAAGCAACTCCTAACATATCACCCCCAGCAATGATAATATCAGAGTCGTGGGGACTAATAGCAAAAGAGGTTAACCACCCCCCAACTCCTGGTTCATAAAGAGGTTTCCAACTACTATCTATGGTGATACTTTCTGATGCTATGGGTTGAGTTTCATCGATTCCAGTAAGGGGATCAATAGAAGAACTCATTGCATCAAATTGTGTCGATTTTTCATCAGTGAAACTTTCTAGATGTCCTTCAAGAGCTGGGTCAAATTGTTCTGTAGAATTATCTATTTTTTCTGTTTCTAAATAGGCATTTATTTCTAATTCTGTTAATTGATTATTATTTTGATGATATAGGGAAGAAAGGGGTTCAATTAAAATACTATTATCAGTATTAAGACTGCCATGTAAATTAGGTGCAATTACTGAACTTTCAGTTAACATTTTTCTATTTTAAGATTCAAAATTAGTCTAAATAGTCACAAAAATCCGAAAAGTATCAACAATTTTAATGTCATACAAAGAGATTTTTATTTTGTAAAAAGAGCTATGGGTGCAATAATTTAATCCTATTTTTAAATCTCAGGTAATGCCAACAGTAAAAGCACTGATGTCTAAGATATTTTGCTATTTTTTGATGATATTATTAATATATTTACTTGAATAGTTGAAATCTCTAAAGAATCAAGATATTAAAAATAGTAGCAAGTCAGTATATTTATCAGTATTTTTTTGACAAGGAATTTATAAATTATCATCACATCAACAAATTATTTAAGTATTTATCATATTAAGTCTTTAGTAAACTTGTGAGCAAACAGTTCACTTTATTAAGAATATGCTATTATTTTCAAAGACTGATAATTTTAAATTATCAACTGTTTGATATCAAGACTGGAAGATCAAAAAATAAATGATGAAAAAACCTAGCTTAACCATTTGTTATCAATTTAACCCCTGGAATAGTAGTATTGGCGGCATTCAAACCATTATTCGTTCCTTTCTAAAATATGCACCAGATCAATTTGAAATTAGATTAATTGGGACAGGAAGTAAACCTGAGGAAATTGGAAAATGGCAAGCAAGAGAATTTTCAGGAAATCTTATTAAATTTATGCCTTTATTTTATTTGCCAAATGATGATATTCGGGGCTTAATTCCTACAACGATTAAATATACAGCAGCCTTATGGAGAAAAAAAATTACCTCTGATTTTTTCCATTTTCATCGTCTCGAACCTACCCTCATGACCAAGCAATGGAAAGGTGAAAAAACCTTATTTATTCATAATGATATTCATCAACAAATGTCCAATAAAACAGTGCAAAAAGCAATTCTGTGGCAATACTTACCGAGAGGATATTTTGCCTTGGAAAAAAACTTAATTTCACAGTTCGATCAAATTTTATCTTGCAATAGTGAAACCACCCAATTTTATCAAGACCAATACCCGACCATAGCTCAAAAAATTATGACCATTAAAAATGCAGTGGATGGCAATATCTTTTATCCCTTAACCCCTGAAAACAGAGAAGAACAAAGACAAAAATTAGCCCAAGAGCTTGCTCTCCCTTTAACCACTCAGTTTCTCCTCTTTGCCGGACGACTGCACCCCCAAAAAGATCCCTTATTATTAATTCGTTCTCTCAAAGCTTTAAATGATACTAATGTTCATCTTCTGATAGCAGGAGAAGGAGAATTAATCTCCGAAGTAAAAGCAGAAATTAATCAATATCAACTCCATCAACAAGTTACCTTACTGGGTTCTATTAACCAAGATAAATTAGCTGCCTTACAACAAATAGCCAGTGCCTTTGTACTTACCAGTGTTTATGAAGGTTTGCCCATGGTTGTTCTCGAAGCCTTATCCTCTGGAACCCCTGTCATTACAACCTCTTGCGGGGAAACTCCTAAACTCTTGACCCCAAACAGTGGCCTTGTCTGCGAAACGAGAACAGTAGAAGCGATCGCCCACAGTTGGCGAAAATTGTTATCAAACCCAGACCATTATACCAGTCATGCGTGTGTGAAGACAGCTTATCCGTATCAAGCAAAAACCGTTATTACCGATGTTTATCAACAGATGTGGACTCGTTGGGAGAAAAAATTACGGGAAAGCTAACACGAAGTTATACATTAACGATAACATCCTCCCAAAAAATTCCTGTTAACATAAATAGACTAATAGATGATTAAGCAAATTTACTGAAGATGTCATTGGGAAAACATCCATGAGCCAGGGAAGGATTGCAGTTATTGGTGTAAAGGGTTTACCAGCACAACAGGGAGGAATCGAACGTTATTGTCAACAAGTCTATCCCAGAATTGTCCAACAAGGTTATGACGTAGATTTATATGCTCGGTCGAGCTATACTGGCTCATGGAATAATATCAAAGACTCTCAAGGTATTAGGATTGTTTCCCTCCCTTCCTTACCCCTCAAAGGAGGTGATGCTTTGGTTAACTGTCTGTTAGCCATGATAATTGCTATTTTTGGTAATTATGACATCATCCATGTTCATGCTCTGGGGCCAGCGTTATGGTCTTGGCTGGGTAAGTTATTCACCAATGCTAAGATTGTCGTCACTTGTCATGGATTAGATTGGCAACGGGCAAAATGGGGAAAACTCTCCTCTCGTATCATTCGTTTAGGGGAAAAAATGGCCGTCATCTGGGCCGATGAAATCATTGTTGTTTCTCAATCGCTTCAGCAATATTTTAAACAAACCCATAACCGACACACTCATTATATTCCCACTGCTCCTGCTCCTTATGTTGCTTATGATTGCCAAGCAACCTATCTCAACGCTTTATCCTTAGAACCGAAAAAATATATTTTGTTTTTAGGTCGATTAGTCCCTGAAAAACGCCCCGATTTGCTGCTTCAAGCCTTTCAATATTTACAACCAGAAGGCTGGAAGCTTGTATTAGCAGGAGGCCATAGTGACACGGAAGATTATTACCTCCAATTAAAACAAGCTGCTAAGGGGAATCCTAATATTTATTTTACAGGAGAAATTCAAGGGGGATTGTTATCAGAAATTGTCAAAGAAGCTGGTTTATTTGTTTTACCCTCTGATTTGGAAGGATTACCCCTAGTTTTACTAGAAGCAATGCAAGAAGGAATTCCTGTGGTTGCCAGTAATATTGCCCCTCATCGACAATTAATTGGACATAATCGAGGTTTATTGTTTAAACAAGGAAACCTCAAGTCTTGTGTTAACTGTTTAAAAATGGCACTCAATTATCCTGAAAAGTTGCAAGAGATGTCAAAAAATGGACAAAATTATGTTAGGAAAAATCATAATTGGCATGATATTATCTCTCAACATCTCCTGATTTATTCTAATCCCTACAAAACGGTGGAAATAAAGCCAAAAGATCGTTTTATGGGAGTGCAGAAATTATGGCAAAAACTTTAGTTATTGCTCATCGTGGTGCCAGTGCTTTTCGTCCCGAACATACCTTAGAAGCTTATTCATTAGCGATTGATTTAGGGGCTGATTTTATTGAACCTGACTTAGTCCCAACCAGAGATGGGATATTAGTGGCACGTCATGAAAATGAGTTATCAGGAACAACAAATGTTGCCGATCATCTAGAGTTTTCTAATCGGTTTACTACAAAATTTATTGATGGTGATCCCGTTAGTGGTTGGTTTACCGAAGATTTTACTTTAGGGGAATTAAAAACCTTACGAGTTAAAGAACGTATCCCTAATATTCGTCCTGAGAATACTGTATTTGATGGGTTATTTACTATTCCTACGCTAGAAGAAATTATTGACTTAGTTAAGCAAAAAAGTAAGGAAACAGGTCGTAAAATTGGTATTTATCCCGAAACCAAACACCCGACTTTTTTTGCTAAAGAAGGGAAATTTTTTGGAGGTAATGAAAATGGAAGTCTCATCAATATTTCTTTAGGAAAACTTTTAATTAATAGTCTATTTTCCAATAATTTTACTGATTATAATCGAGTTTTTATTCAATCTTTTGAATTTGAAAATTTAATCGAACTGCAAAACCAAATTATGCCGAATGCGGGGGTTAATTTTCCTCTCATTCAGCTTTATGGTTCAACGTATTTGCCTATAAATAGTGGTTTTCAGCGTCCTTATGATATTTTTTTCAATGCGAAAAATGGAGAAAATATGTCTACCATTTATGGCAGTTTAGCTACCACTACTCAAAGAGGATTATTAGATACCCTAACAGGTTATGGTCACTTAAATAATCGGTCTACCTTACAATGGATTAGTGATACTTATGCTCAAGGAGTTGGTCCCTGGAAAAATAACTTTTTACTCCGTATTCCCATCAATGAAGATGGAGAAGGAAATAACCAGATCACAACTCAACTAACAGGAGAGGTGACTTCTTTTGTAAAAGATGCTCATAGTGCGGGACTTTTGGTACATTGTTATACCTTGCGTCCGGAAAAGAGATATTTAACCTTAAAACCGAATGGAATCCCCCAAAGTGCCAGAGAGGAAGTGCTACAATTAATTGAGATTGGAGTTGATGGTTTATTTTGTGATGATCCTCGCACTTGTCGTCAAGTCTATAACCTGTTATAACAGGTTATAATCAAGATTAAAATTGAGTTAATATAAAACAATTAAAATGTCTGTCAATCAATTATTTACTATTGGTTATTCTAATTTAGAAATCAACTTATTTATATCATTTTTAAAGCAGCATAATATCACAGCATTAGCAGATGTACGCTCTGCCCCTTATAGTAAATATCGTCCTAATTTCAATAAAGATAATCTTAAAAATAACTTACTAAATTCAGGCATTCAATACGTTTTTTTAGGACAAGAATTAGGAGCAAGACCCCAAGATAAAAGTTGTTATATAGATGGAAAAGCACTGTATGAAAACATCGCAAAAACTGAATTATTTTACCAAGGTATAGACCGCATCATCAAAGGTTCTCATTCCTACAATATTGCTTTAATGTGTGCTGAAAAAGACCCAATTACTTGTCATCGATCTATCTTAGTCTGTCAACATTTAAAACAATTTACCCTAGAAATTAATCATATTTTACAAGATGGTTCCCTGGAATCTCATCAACAACTAGAAGATAGATTATTAAAAATTCATAACTTATCACCCTCAGCAAACAAACAACCCATACAATTAAGTTTATTTGATACTTTACCCACGCAAGCGACTTCTGACAGCTTATCTCCAGAAGAAGCTTTAAAAGAAGCTTATCGCAAACAAGGAGAAAAAATTGCTTATGTCGAAAAACAATCCAAATAGTTTTATTAATTTATCAACCATTGGTTTTACTAAAAAGACAGCAAAAGAATTTTTTGAACTATTACAAAAAGCCAATGTCAAACGTATTATTGATACCAGACTGAATAATGTGTCCCAATTAGCCGGTTTTGCTAAACGAAATGACTTACAATATTTTCTCAAAGAAATTGCTAATATTGATTATATTCATATCTTAGAATTAGCACCTACCAAAGAGATTTTAGATGACTATAAAAAAAAGAAAGGAGAATGGTCAGTTTATGAAGATAAATTTAAACAATTAATGCTTGAAAGAAAAATAGAAAAGCAATTAGATCCACAATTATTGCAAGATAGTTGTTTACTCTGTAGTGAAGCGAAACCTCATCATTGTCATCGTCGTTTAGTAGCAGAATATTTAAGAGATTATTGGGGAAATATTAATATTAATCATCTTGAATAGTAACTTTTATTAATAATCTGGGAATCTTAAGATGAAGAGTAAGTTAAGTCGTTTTAATCATGACAGAGATTATTTGTTTAGCTAATTCCTGGAAAAAAGAAGAACGGTGTATTGCTGGTATTAATCCCCAAACAGGTGCTTGGATTCGGCCTATTTCCCTACAATATCCTCATGATGGTCGAGTCCCTGCTGACATTCGTTTAATTGAAGGAGAAGAACCAAAATTACTTGATCTCCTGGACATTCCCCTAGAAGATCAAGGAGATAACTTCGGTTTTGAGTCAGAAAACCTCTACATTACCTCTGGAAAATGGCGACATTTAAAATCCATACCTGCAACAGATTTAATACCATATTGTTCTCAAACACCCCATATACTCCATAATTCCTGGAAGTATGTTACCGTTCCTTATTTACAACAACTTCCCTTGCAACAAAGACATACCCTTCAGTTGGTATATGCAGAGGAAGTTATCATTCATGGTGACATTAGAAGTACCGGAACCAGGTGGAAAGGATCCCTAATCACTGAATACGGACAACAATTAAGCAATGCAAGTATTACCGATCCCAAATTTGTTGATAAATTGGATCAAGGTTATCTTCCTAGCAACCCTTGTTTAGTTACCGTTAGTTTAAGTATGCCCCATTGTCCCCCTGATTGGGATAAAGCTGCTCCTTGCTGGAAATTAATTGCAGGAGTGGTGGAGTTATCAAATGCTGACTTAATTTTAGTTGAAATGCAGCGTATTGGTTGGACTATTGACCAAGGAAGAACTTATTTACAACAACATTATCAGAAGCGATCGCGTTCACAATTAACCGATGATGAGATTCAAGAATTTTTGGATTATTTAAAAGCAAAAGTATGAAAAAGGTGGGACGACCCCACCCCCAAAAACGCAGGCTATCTATCTATTATCACATCATATTCGTAAAGAAATCAATAGTTTCTTTTAAAACCATGACAAATTGATCAATTTCTTCATAACTGTTATAAAAGTATAAACTAACTCTAGCACTTCCTGAGGCCTCAAATAAACGATGTAACGGTTGAGTGCAATGGTGTCCGGAACGAATAGCAACTCCTTCATGATCCAATAAGGTTGATAAGTCGCTGCCGTGTATTCCTTGAATATTAAATGCAGCTAACGCGGCCCTTCCTTTCCCTTCTTTTGTTGGTTTTGGCCCATAAATTCTCATGTTAGGAATGTCTGCTAATTTCCTGAACAAATAAGCCGTTAGTTCTTCCTCATAATCATGAATTTTATCCATACCAATCTGAGTTAAATAATCAACGGCTGCCCCTAAAGCGATCGCTTCTCCAATGGCAGGGGTTCCGGCTTCAAATTTATGGGGTAATTCTCCACAGGTAAAGCCATCAAAAAAGACTTCGTTAATCATTTCTCCTCCCCCTAAAAAAGGAGGCATTTCTTCTAAAATAGCTTGTTTTCCATACAAAAAACCCACCCCCGACGGACCACACATTTTATGGCCACTTGCCACTAACCAATCACAGTCCATTTCCTGTACATTAATGGGCATATGAGGAACACTTTGACAAGCATCAATTAATACTTTTATTCCCTTTTGATGAGATAATTTAATAACTTCTTCAACGGGATTAATACAACCTAATGTATTAGAAACATGAACAAGGGTAACTAACTTTGTTCTCTCAGATAATAAGGATTTAAACCCTTCTAAATCAAAATCTTCATTATTGGTTAAGGGAACATATTTAATGATTGCCCCTGTCTGTTTAGCTATGATTTGCCAAGGCACAAAATTACTATGATGTTCCATCACTGAAGTAATAATTTCATCCCCTGGTTTGAGATGATTTAAACCCCAACTATAAGCTACTAAATTAATGGCTTCGGTTGCATTTCTAGTAAAGATAATTTCTTGTCGAGAAGCAGCATTAATAAACTCTGCTATCTTATCCCTAGCTCCTTCATAAGATTCCGTTGCCCTTACACTTAAACTATGGGCCCCACGATGAACATTGGCGTTGTCTTTTTCATAATAATGATCTAAAGCATTGAGTACCGATCTGGGTTTTTGAGAGGTAGCGGCATTGTCTAAATAAACTAAGGGTTTGCCATGAATTTCTTGATGTAAAATAGGGAAATCATCACGGACTTTTGAGGCTAGAGTTTTTTCTTGAATAGCAGTCATAATGAAAATCAGAAGTCAAAAATTTGCTGATAGTTTGAGGTTAATTTTATGCCTCAGAGGTACGACAAACCACACATTGAGTTAATCGTTGTTGTAGAGATTTTAGGGGAATCTGCTCTAAAATTTCAGCCGCAAAAGCATCAATTAAAAGATGGCGGGCATCGGTTTCATTTAAGCCTCGACTTTGTAAATAAAACAATTCATCGGCTTCTAATTGGCTAATGGTTGCCCCATGAGAACATTTAACATTGTCTGCTGTAATTTGTAGTTCGGGCTTGGTATTAATTCGGGCTTTGGGTGATAGTAATAGGTTACGGTTTAATTGGGTTGCATTAGTTAATTGTGCGGGTTTAGGAACGAATATTTTGCCATTAAATACCCCATGTCCATTACCATCAATAATACACTTATGAAGTTGATGAGTAACCCCATAAGGATGATTTAAACAAACGGCAGTATGAGTATCAGCAACTTGCTGATTATCAATCATAGTTAACCCGTTAAGATGGCTTTCGGTTTGGGTTCCCTTTTGCCAAATTTGTAGGCTATGACGAGAGACTTTTGCCCCTAAATTTACCTCGTTACAAGTATAGTGACTATCTTGATTTTGCGTAATGGAACTTCTGCCTATATGAAAGCTATCTCCTAATTCTCTTTGAATGCGATTATGATTAATCTTAGCATTCTTCTCTAACCAAATTTCTGTAACAGAATTCGTAAAATAAGGATGGCTTTGTTGTTCATCTGAACAATGTTCTGTTACTGTACCATAATACTCAACAAATGAAGCACTAGCTCCTGTTTCTGCTATGACCAAAGTCCGAGGTTGGAGCCAAATTGGGGTATCATTTTCAACCACCAGAAATAGAAGCTGAATGGGAGTTTCAATGAGAATATTCTTGTTAATCCAAATGACAGCAGCATCTGTAAAACCTGCTGTATTTAAAGCGGTGAATGTATCCTTTTCTCCTTCTGATTTACCTAAATAGTTGACAATTTTCTCCTTTTGTAGTTCAGATAAATTGCTTAAGTTTCCCACATAGACATCTTGGGGTAATGCGGAAACATTAGACAACTCAGAAATGTATTCCCCATTCACAAAAACAATGTAACTTTGTTGGGCTTCGGGTAAGATAAAACTATCAATAATATTCTGGGTAACTGTCTCTGTTTTCCCTGTTGTCAAGTCTAACTGATAGAGTTCTGAGAGATCCGTAAACCGCCACTCCTCATCCTTTTTCCTAGGAAGGGTTAGTTCTTTGACTTGAGCAACAGCATTTTTTCGTAGGGTATGCAGATAGTCAGCGTCAATCAGGGGAGGATTCCCTTGACACTGTTCTAATAGGTTATTTAGGTAGGTTTCTGAACTGATTTTGTCGAGGGTTGGGTTATTCATGCAATTATAGTCAATAATCGGCAGTTATACTCTCTCTTGAGTCAGGTTTGCCCTGTTCTAAGCATTGATACAATCTAGTGACTCAACCTGAGTCTATACTCATCTTACAATACTTTAGAAACATTTTTGTTGTTAAAGTATCTTTTTGCTCTAACAACTAACTAAGTACCTGGACACAAATAAACGTTACTGGTGTTGGTTAAGCAGGGAGGCAGAGGGTGCAGAGGAAGCAGAGGAGGGGTTATGCAGTCATTTACATTTCTTAAGACAGTTCGCTTTATTTATGTCCGACTACTTATTACTATTGCGCAATAGAATACATTTGTTCACTACCAGTCCATAAAATACAGTCTCAGAAGTAGCTAATGGTTACAGCAACAATCATCAAACAGTTTCTGCTCTCAAGCGATCGCTCACTTATCACTGAACCATCTCTCCTTTGAGACTGAATATAAATAACCGGTTATAACCTGTTATAAAAGCGACAATCAATCTATTACTATTGCGCAATAAATACATACGTTCACCACCAGTCCATAAAATACAGATTGTAGGGTGGGCAAAATAAAGTAAATGGATGATTGCTCATAAAAC
The DNA here is from genome assembly GCA_051439445.1 of Crocosphaera sp. Lineage (GTDB taxonomy): Bacteria > Cyanobacteriota > Cyanobacteriia > Cyanobacteriales > Microcystaceae > Crocosphaera. The sequence goes on along the minus strand of JBFRWG010000025.1, from coordinate 17,962 downwards.
CTGTGTGAGTTTGCCCACCACACCTGATTAAAGCGCAACAGAGAAAAGTGGTGGGCAAATACCCTTATTACAGGTAATAGTGTTAATCCTAGCGTCACAGCAATTGGAGAAGTTATTTTTGAGGAATCTCAAGCTGTACCTGAACCCACAACCTTGATGGGATTATTAGTTATGGGTGGTGCCGGCTTATTAGTAAAACGTCAAAAGTCTATCAGATAATTTAACTTGTAGGGGCATAATAATATTATGCCCTTAGTTGATTAAACCTGAACCCATATACCAGATAACAGGTTATAACAGGTTATCAAATCTAGAAGTCCCCAACTATTGCAGCATCGCAATAGAATACATTTTTTCGCTACCAGTTCATAAGATACAGTTTCAAGTAATATTCTAGGGTCTGTCTGCAAACTATTAGAATATTAAGAATAAGCTAATTTCCCCCTCTGCTTCCTCTGCTTCCTGGAGCCTCTTCTCAACTAAGAGATTTTTGAACTTTGCAGACAGGCCCTAGTGGTGTACAAACAGACCCCAGAAGCAGCAATGATCATTAAATAGTTTTGAAAATCTTTTAACTCACTCTTAATATTTCATTTTGTAACAAAATCCACCAGTTTCCAATGCCTATGCTTCCCAGGCTATGTTAGGGTATAAATGATTGAGAGTTTGTTTAGTTCGGTTTCAGCATTGGTTGTGATTAGTAATTGGTTTGTTCCTGTCTACATCGGCTGCTGGGTTTCCGAAATCTTAGTTGATTCTCTCGTAACCTTCTAACTTATTTTGGAGATATCCCATGACAATTTATGTCGGCAATTTAGTATATGAGGTCACTTCTGAGGATTTAACGGAAGTTTTTAGTGATTATGGCACTGTCAAACGGGTCTATCTTCCCACCGATCGAGAAACGGGAAGACCAAGAGGCTTTGGTTTTGTGGAAATGGAAAGCGATGAGGAAGAAAGCAAAGCCATCGAAACCTTAGATGGTGCTGACTGGATGGGTCGTAACATGAGAGTTAATAAGGCCAAACCCCGTGAGGAATCAGGCTCCAATAGTTCTGGAAAGTTTCGTCAACAAAATATTGTTTCTTAATTCTCCTAACCATGATGCTCCCCTGAGTGAAGTTCACTCAGGGGGTGCTTGGTGCTTAAGTGAGAACAGGAACAGGAATGTTGAGATGAGGATACAGAGGGAAGCGATCGCATAACCTCTTAACTCGGTTTAAACAGTCTTGCTTGACCTGTTCATCCTCTTTATTCAATAAACAGTCTGCAATAATATTGCCAATTTCGGCAAATTCTTCCACCCCTAATCCCCTTGTTGTCATAGCAGGGGAGCCTAGTCTTAAGCCACTGGTAACAAAGGGAGACTGAGGATCAAAGGGAACAGTATTTTTATTAGCCGTAATATTGATCTCACTGACCAATTTATCGGCTTGTTTCCCTGTCATCTCGATGCAACGTAAATCCACTAACATTAAATGGTTATCTGTGCCATCAGAAACCAGTTTAAACCCTCGCTCTATTAATTGATTAGCAAGAGATTTTGCATTAGCAATAACTTGCTCAGAATAGGCTTTAAAATCTGGTTTGAGAGCTTCTCCAAAGGCCACGGCCTTGGCTGCAATCACTTGTTCTAACGGTCCCCCTTGAGTTCCAGGAAAAACCGCTTTATCAAACTTTTTACCCAAGTCGGGGTTATTGGTCATAATTAAACCACCCCTTGGGCCCCGTAAGGTTTTATGGGTAGTGGTGGTCACGACATCGCAGTAGGGTAAGGGGTTGGGATGATGACCACTGGCCACTAATCCGGCAATGTGGGCAATGTCAGCCATAAGATAGGCTCCCACTTCATCAGCGATCGCTCGAAATTTATCAAATTCAATAATTCTCGGATAGGCAGAATAACCACAGATCAATAATTTTGGCTTTTCTTTACGAGCTAATTCTAAGATTGCATCATAGTCTAATCTTTCTGTCTCAGCACTAACTCCATAATGAGTGGCTTTAAACCATTTTCCTGAAACATTTACAGGGGAACCGTGGGTTAAATGTCCCCCATGAGAAAGATCCATCCCCATGATAGTATCCCCAGGTTCGAGAAGGGTTAAGAAGACTGCAAAGTTCGCCTGGGCCCCAGAATGGGGTTGTACATTGGCGTGTGCCGCACCGAATAATTCTTTAACCCGATCAATCGCTAATTGTTCGGCTTGATCCACCCATTCACAACCGCCATAGTAACGCTTTTTGGGCAGTCCTTCTGCATATTTATTGGTCAACACCGAACCTTGTGCAGCTAAAACGGCTGCTGAGGTAAAGTTTTCACTGGCAATTAATTCTAAATGTTCTCGTTGTCGTTGTAGTTCCCCTTGGATCATGGCTGCAAGGGTGGGGTCAGTTTGAGCTAAAAAGTCTAAGTTTGTATCACTCACTTTAAATTCTATCCTTTCGTTTTGGCTTACGGTGTCCCAACCTCCCATTATAGTTAATGTTTAGGAGACAATTCAATAACAATTCATCACTAATGCTTGATGCTGCTATCACCAATTGATAACTTTTGTGACAATATTTTCTTAAATGTTCTGCTAATTAATGTAAAAAATGGTTGGTATATGTCAATTTGGATAGAAAACACAGAAGTTCCTAAATCAAAACCCCAGGATTTAGAGCAAGTTAAAACCGTAATTGGTTGTGATTTGGGAATTAAAAAGCTCTTGGCTTTGAGTAATGGTGAATTGATAGAAAACCCTCAATTTGAATAGTTCCCTTGCTTCACTCTTTTTGAGTCCATCAAGCTCGATCGAATTAATAACTTTCTGGCGGAGGTCATAACTGTAGGGTTTAGCAATAGAGGAGGAAAGTTTAAGGGTCTTTCTCTATTCTATGTCCTAATCGCCCTGGCGATTGCTATAATTTGGTTAAGCTACTTTTTAAGGAACTGATCGGGGCTTATCGAAAGCATAAGGAACAACAGGCATAAAAAATGAGGGTAGATAATTCCCCCTCATTGGTGGTAGTTAAAATAAAAAAGTCTTAAACTAAGAATAACTTGAAAAACAATAATCGCTTGTTTTGCCAATTGTCGTGTTGAATGGAGAGATTATGATGAAGTTTAAGGGAAATGTTTATCGACGTTTAAGCTATGGATTACTTGCTATAATTACCAGTGGTATTCTGCTTATTTTTTCTCCCCAACCCAGTTATGGTCAATCCTGGTTGGACTGGATATTTCAAGGAGTTCAAGTCATTCAATTATCCACGTTATCTGATAGGCAAGAAGTTCAATATGGACAACGAATTAACCAAGAATTATTAAGTAGTGGAAAATTTCGCCTTTCTCGAAATCGAACTTTATCGGAAAGAATTAATAACATTGGACAACGAATGGCACGAAATAGCACCCGTTCTAATCTTCCCTTTACTTTCCAAGTCGTTCAAGATAATTCCATTAATGCCTTTGCCACAATGGGGGGATTTGTTTATCTTAATACAGGACTGATTGCTGCTGCTGAAAATGAAGCCGAGTTAGCTAGTGTTATTGGTCATGAAATTGCCCATATTACGGAACGTCATGCCATTAAACAAATGAGAAATGTCGCTATTTCTCAAGGGTTAATGTCCGCTGCCGGATTAAGTGAAAATAATATTGTTAATATTGGAGTACAATTAGCAGTTAACCTTCCCCACAGTCGAGATGCTGAGTTTGAAGCGGATCAAGTGGGTTTAAGAAATTTAAAACAAGCCGGTTATGCTCCCATTGGGATGATTACTTTCATGAAAAAACTGACTCGAAGAGGGGGATCACCACCACCTTTCCTAAGTACCCACCCCGCTACCTCACAACGGGTTGAAGCCTTAAGTCAAGCGGTTAATCCTAGTATTGCTTATCAAGGAGATGGCTTAGATAATCAAGCTTATCAACGCAATTTTCGGGCTTTATTGTAAGGTTTTAGCGTTAGAATTTTACTTTACTCAGTAACCAGTCAGTGATCAACTCAGGGGTATTTTTCTTTACCCAATAAAAGGCGATCGCCTTAAAACTTGGTTTAGATAGTCTAGCGATGAGTTTCATGACTCGATTAAGAGGACGCACACGAAATTTTTTATTAATCAAATTGACCGAACCAACATCATAAAGACAATCAATAATCATCTTAAAGGTGGCTTCCTCTCTTTCCATTAAGTTCTCAACTAAGAGCATGACATTTTTTTTCTGCTCTATTTGGACTCGTTTCGCTTCTGAGAGTTTGGGGACATATTTGGCCACTTGTGCTGGTTTTTTTTGATCCTTACGAGAAAGCACCATAGGAAATTTAACGTTAACATTCTCAGATACTATACTATAAACTACGTGGACGAATTTAACCAGTGGGTTTATCCTAAAACTCTCAATGAGGGTTTTAAATGTACCAGAGGTTAATCGAATCGTCTCTTTTTATTACTGTTGTCAGAAATTTTTTTTCTTAGTTAATCTAGATATTTTGTACTAACAGTCAAATTCGAGATATTTGTTAGGATCTAAGAGAAATAGTATCAAGAGAAAGGCGATCGCCAAAATCCTTAAATGTTTCTTTCCCATCCAAACCCGTCAATCCTTGATAAGATTGAATTAAATATTTGTTAAGAATTCTTTATTGTCCCTAACGAGCCTCCTTAATGCTGTTTTCAGGAGTTCATCCCTAACATGACTGGCCAAAAAAAAACCACTTCCCTCGATCACTTATTAAATGTTTCTCTTGAGAGTTACGATCATCCCCCAGATAAACCGGAAGAAGCTTGTGGGGTTTTTGGGGTATTAGCCCCGGAAAAAGAAGTCGCTAAACTCGCTTATTTTGGATTATATGCCCTACAACATCGTGGGCAAGAATCGGCTGGTATTGCTACTTTAGAAGATGATGTTCTTCATGTCCACAAAGATATGGGCTTGGTGTCCCAAGTTTTTAAGCAAGACACTTTGCAAACTTTGACAGGCAACATAGCAGTGGGCCATACCCGCTACTCTACGACAGGTTCTAGCCATATTGCCAATGCCCAACCCGCTATCCTGGAGACTCGTCTGGGATTTTTAGCTCTAGCACATAATGGCAATCTTGTCAATACCTTAGAATTGCGTCGAACCCTAGAAGAAAGAGGGTGTGATTTTAAGACCAGCACCGATTCTGAGATGATTGCCGTGGCGATCGCCCAGGAAGTGGATCAAGGAAAAGACTGGTTAGAGGCTGCGGCCAATGCTTTTCAACTGTGTTCTGGGGCTTATAGTTTGGTTATTGGAACCCCTCAAGGATTAATGGGGGCCAGAGATCCCTATGGGGTGCGTCCTTTAGTGATTGGGACCTTAGATGATCATCCCTTGCGATATGTTTTGGCCTCAGAAACTTGTGCCTTAGATATTATTGGGGCTGACTATTTACGAGATGTGGAACCTGGGGAACTGGTGTGGATCACTGAAGACGGGTTATCTTCCTTCCATTGGGCGAAACAACCGCAACGAAAACTCTGTATCTTTGAGATGATCTATTTTGCTCGTCCTGACAGTGTAATGCACCATGAAACATTGTACAGTTATCGAGTTCGGTTGGGGCAGCAACTGGCTAAAGAATCTTGTGTTAAAGCGGATTTAGTGATGGGGGTTCCTGACTCTGGTATTCCGGCGGCTATTGGTTTTTCTCAAGTGTCTGGTATTGCTTATGGGGAAGGATTAATTAAAAACCGTTATGTGGGACGCACCTTTATTCAACCGACGCAACAGATGAGAGAGTCGGGGATCAAGATGAAGTTAAATCCCCTTAAAGACGTTTTAAATGGGAAACGGGTGATTATGGTTGATGATTCCATTGTTAGAGGGACAACTAGCCGTAAAATTGTTAAAGCCTTGCGAGAAGCGGGGGCCAAGGAAGTGCATATGAGGATCTCATCCCCTCCTGTTACCCATCCTTGTTTTTATGGTATTGATACGGATAATCAAAGTCAATTGATTGCTGCGACAAAATCCGTTGCTGATATTTGCGAACAGATTGGGGTTGATTCTTTAGCCTATTTAAGTTGGAAGGGAATGTTAGAGGTTACTGGAGAAGATCCCAATAGTTTTTGTTCGGCTTGTTTTACAGGGGATTATCCTATTACGATTCCTGATGATGTTAAAGGTTCTAAATTAATGTTAGAAGAAGCTAAATTGTAATGATTATCTAGGGCTATTTTCTCAAATATCCCTAGATTTTAGTTTTGAACACTGTAGCACCAACATTTTGCTTGTAATGGCTAAAAGCCTATGTTACTGTCGAATTAATTAATTATCAATTATCCATTGAGAAAAGTATGCTATTAACTCAAACAAAAAAAATAGATAGTATTGTTCTCTATAATCATGATCCACCCCCTGATCTGGCCTTAGAAATTGATCTTAGTAGTAAATCAATTAATCCCTTTCCGATTTATGCTAGATTAGAAGTAAACGAAATTTGGTGTTACGATTCTGGAGAGTTAAAAATTTATCAGTTAGAAGGGGATACTTATCTTCAAAAAGAAACAACTTCGATCTTTCCTAATCTTGATATTACTTAAATTCCTTTACTGATTAAAACTTATCGTCAACAAGGACGCAAAATTTTTAGAAAAGCCGTTAAAGAATGGTTATATCAACAAATAAACAATTAATGATTAATCATTATAATTGTATTTATGTCTAACCAGTTATTAGAAGCAGAAGTTCATATTGTCTTAAGGGACTTTTTACGACAACGAGGACACCCTTTATGGGATCACCATTTAACTATGGCCCGTTTAGTGTCCCGTGCTTTACGTTTAGATCGCTCGGCCATTATTCAAACAGGAAGTACCATATCTCGTTATGGATTAAGCTATTTAATGCCTTGTTTATTAAGCGATCGCCCTATTTTATTAGTTGCTCCTTTAGCCATTCAACAACGTTTATTATACCATGAAATTCCCCAGCTTCAACAATGGTTAGACACAGATAAAGTTATTTTACAGAATGAATGTGAGGTTAATTTTGATACATTTGATGGCTTATTAATGGTTTCTCCTGAGATTTGGTTAAGGGATCGCTTGGACAATAAAGGTTATTTTCCTGCTCATCTTTTGACGTTAATTGATCAAGCTGATTATTTAGAGGAATGGACAAAAGACTATTTAACTATAACTATTTATCCTGAGCATTGGCAACAATTTCAATCTCAATATCCTGACTATGGTAACTTAATCCAAGAAGTCAAGTTATTACTCGAAAAATCGATTTTTAGTCATCCCCATAGTCCTTATGATTGTTGTTTATTAGAGACAGAATATAGAAACAGTTTATCCCATCTTTGTACAACCCTTGCTCACAATCATTTATTAAACGAATTTGGACAACATCTTAATAACAATAATCAATTACTTTGGGCTTCTATTAATCGTCAGGATAATCGTTTTTTTATTCATCTAACGCCTCTAGATGTTTCTTCAATTTTAGCCCCTTGTTTACAAAGTTCTACTGTTGTTTTAATGGGGGGATTTCTCGATAGTCAAAAATCCGCTCCTATCTACCGGAAAACTATTGGATTAACCGAGGATATTTTATGTCTAAAATTCGCCCCTCATCGTCATAATGAATTAATTAAATTATACATCCGTGATCGCTTACCTATGCCGAATACTCCTGAGTTTCAACCGATATTAATAGAGGAGGTTAAAAAGTTAGTTTTTGGAGGACATCAACATTTAAAACCGATTATTATTATTGTGGATGATGTCCCTTCTAAAGCTCAAGTTGCAACTTTTTTGGCTTCAGAGTTTGGCTCACAAGTTAAAGTAGAAAAAACAGATGTTGAAGATAATAGTATTCTCATTAGTGGCTGGAAATTTTGGCATGAGCATCAAGAAAAGTTGCCGATTCCTAAATTATTTATTATCGCCACTTTACCCATTCCATCCCTAGAAAACCCTTTAGTTGCGGCACAAGTTAATTATTATAAAAAACAGCACAAAGATTGGTTTCGTTTCTATCTTTTACCAACCGCTTTACAGGAAATACAAAGAGCGGTGATGCCATTAAGAGAGTCTCAGGGAATTGTTGCTTTATTAGATAATCGAGTTAACTATCGAAGTTATGGTAATCTCATTTTAAATGCTCTTGAACCCTATGCAAAAATTGATTACATTGATATTAATTGGTTAGAGGAAGATATCAATAATTATAATGAAAATGGATAAACATGATATTTTAAAGCAACTAGAAACAAGACTGAAAGAAAAATGGCTTATCAATTATGAGTCAGAATTTTTTTATAAATTGACTAAAAACTATATTAAGCAATTTACTAAAATCAAAGAGATACATAATAATCCTAGAATCATATTGGTTCAAAAAAATAATCAATCTCAAGATTTTTTAGCCGCACTTTTAGCTAGTATTATTACTGATTGTCATGTTTTCTTATGTGATAAAAAATGGCAAAAAAAAGAATGGGAATATATTTTAGGATTAACCGAGCCTCACTTAATATTAGGGATTGATTATTCAGCCAAAAATTATAAGAGTCAATTACAATTGCCCAATAATAATTTAATTATGATTGCCACAGGAGGCACATCAGGAAACATTCGTTTTACTATCCATACTTGGGAAACTTTATCAGCATCTGTTCAAGGTTTTTCTCAGTTTTTTAATGTTAAAAAAATCAATTCATTCTGTGTCTTACCTTTACATCATGTTAGTGGTTTAATGCAGTTTATACGCTCTTTTTTGAGTCAAGGTAAAATCATTATATATCCCTATTATGACTTAAAAAAAGGAATTATTCCATCCTTGAATTTGAAAGATTTTTTTATCTCTTTAGTTCCCACTCAATTACAATTTTTATTAACTGTCAATCCAGAATTTTTGAGCCAATTTAAAACTATTTTATTGGGGGGTGCGCCTCCTTGGAATAGCTTATTAGAAACAGCAAGAAATTATAATCTTAATCTTGCTCCTACCTATGGAATGACAGAAACAGCTTCACAAGTTGTTACTTTAAAACCTGAAGATTTTTTAGAAAACAATAATAGTACAGGAACAATTTTACCCCATGCTAACGTTAGTTTAACAAAAGAAAAAATAATTAAAATCAAAGGGAAATCTCTCTATTTTGGCTATTATCCTAATTATCAACAACAGGAAGAATTTATAACCGATGATTTGGGCTATTTTGACCATGATAACTATTTATATATTATTGGGAGAAATAGTCAAAAAATTATTACAGGGGGAGAAAATGTTTTTCCCAAAGAAATTGAAAATGTTATTTTAGGCACTAATTTAGTTAAAGATATTTCTATTATTGGAGTAGCTGATGAAAAATGGGGAGAAGTGGTTACAGCAATCTATGTTCCTCAAGATAAGAAAACAGAGCTTGATGTTATTCATAATACCATTAAACAAGAATTAAGTCCCATTAAACAACCGAAACATTGGATTAAGGTGAATCAATTACCACGAAATCAACAAGGTAAGTTAAACTATCAAGCATTACAAAAAATTGCTGCTACCTACCTTAATGAAAAAAAATCCCTATAATGAAAACAATAAAGCAGGGACTACTAACTTGTGCCCCTGCAATAATTCCCTGGAAAATCCAGCTATTGAACGATAATAGCTGGATTTAATACATATTTTCTTCTTGGTGAGTTTCGATGGTGCAATCAGAGGTAGGATAAGCAACACAAGTTAAGACATATCCTGCTTCCATTTGATCGTCATCTAAGAAAGATTGATCCGATTGATCTACAGTACCAGCAGTAATTTTACCAGCACAGGTAGAACAAGCACCAGCACGACAAGAATAAGGTAAGTCAAGTCCTTGTTCTTCTGCTACATCTAAGATGTACTCATCATCAGGTACTTCAAGAGTGGTGTTGATTCCCTCTGCGTCGTTGATTAAAGTAACTTTGTAGGTTGCCATAGTTGTGTCCTCTTTTTCAATGAATATAGATTTGTTGACTTAAGTGCAAAGTCTGTTTCAGCATCGTTATCAATACTGTGCTGAAATTCATTATTCACAAGAGTTAGTACAAATCTTCTTCTTTGTGAGTTTCGATGGTGCAATCACCTGTAGGATAAGCGACACAAGTTAAAATAAACCCTGCTGCAACTTGATCATCATCTAAGAAGGATTGATCTCCTTGATCGGGAGCAGGACCACTTACGAGTTTACCAGCACAGGTAGAACAAGCACCAGCACGACAAGAATAAGGTAACTCAAGTCCTTGCTCTTCTGCTACATCTAAGATGTACTCATCATCAGGTACTTCAAGGGTGGTGTTGATTCCTTCTGCTTCGCTTACTAATGTAACTTTATAGGTTGCCATGAGTTGTGTCCTCTTCTCAAGTAATAAAATAGTTGTTCTTGATGGTGAAGCTTATACAGATAAGCCTCAACAATAAGCTCATTTTCGATACTAAGGGAATAAAGACCCATAGTAAATGAGGCATTAGTAATGAAATTCTTAACCAAACTTAAAATAAGTTTTACTTATATATTGAGATCCCTGAGTTAGTGGAAAATTTTGTCAAGGGGATACAGTCTATAACCTAAGATAAATAGTGCTTAACAGCAAATACCCTGATGAGATTTTTACGGTATAGTTCTTGACTTATTAGTATTAGTTATATTTATGATAGTGATTGATGACTTAAGTAGATAATTAGTCGAGGGGATCACTGTCCCAGTCTCCAGAAAGTGAGATAATGGGGTTTAGGTTATTTATTAGGTAGGGTAAGGATGTCTCTTGCTTCTCAGCTTTCTCATCCCATCAAAATTGGTATTGTCGGTACTGGGTACGCAGCAAAACGACGGGCCGAAACGTTTATTGCAGATGAGCGATCGCAGCTTTGTTTTGTGACAGGATATACTGCTGAAAATGTGGCTGAGTTTTGTCAATCTTATAATGTTTCTTCTTATGATAAATGGGAAGATTTAGTGACAGATGAAAGTTTAGATTTAATCGTAATTTGTAAGGTTAATCAACTTCATGGAGAAGTTACTAAACTTGCTCTAGAAAATAATAAAAATGTCATCATTGAATATCCTTTGTCTTTGGACTATGAGGAAGCAGTTGAGTTATTAGAATTAGCCAAGAAAAAAGAGAAATTATTACATATTGAACACATCGAAATTTTGGGTTCAATGCACCGCGCTGTCCAGAAATATTTACCCCAGATTGGCAAGGTTTTTTATGGGCGGTATGTAACTATTGATAAGAAAAATCCTGCCCCGATTAGATGGACATTTAATAAGCAATTGTTTGGTTTTCCTTTTAAGGCAGCATTACCGAGAATTCATCGCTTTACGCACTTATTTGGAGAGGTTAAGGGCGCAAATTGTCATCTAAAGTATTGGGATAGAGAAGAAAAAGATTATTATCACGGTTGTTTATGCGATGCCCAATTATTGTTCAAAAATGGCTTGATTGTGGACTTGATTTATGGTAAAGGAGATATTTTTATAGAAAGCGATCGCACCTTTGAATTACATGGGGAAAAAGGGAAAATTATTTTTGAAGGGATAGAAGGAAAATTAATTACTTCAGAGGGAAGCGAACCTATTGAGTTAGAAAGTCGTCGAGGTTTATTTGCTATGGATAGCAGGATAGTTTTAGACCATTTATTTGAGAGTAAACCCATTTATCTTGAGCCAAAATCTAGTCTTTATGCGCTAAAAGTTGCGGAAGCTGCTTATCAATCTGCTATTTCAGGAAAAAGTGTTGAAATTAAGAATTAAGAATTTAGAATTGAACTATTTATTTATCTCAGGTAAGACATATTTATCGTAATTTGTCAATGAGTAACTCCTGGTTTATTTGAAATCCTGGGAGGTTTTAATAATTTCTAGTCATTATGAGTTTAATTGATCTAATTGACTGGGGATTCTTCTTAACGTGAGTTCAGAGTGAGGAGTTTGGAGTTCGGAGTTGGAACATTTTTAACCAAAGAATAAGGGTTTCGAGTTAACGATGTGACTCTTAAACCATCGATTTTATGTTCTGTCGAACTCACGTCTTCTGAAGACTTATTTGACTAAGGCCAGTAATCCTTTAGGGGGATTAATTTCTATTCGATTATTGTCTATATCTACTAGAGGGACAATTTCATAGACAAAAGGAATTAAGACTTTTTTGACCTTATTTTTATCGTTTTTTGTCTTCTCTTCTTCTTGAGAATTGGGGATTAATTGAATTTCTAATAAATCATGGCCAGCAGTAAAAAGATCCACAACAATACCGATGAACTCTCCTGTTTGTTGGTGATAAACTTCTAAATTGATCAATTGGGAAACATGATATTCTTCTGCTTCTAATTGCGGCTTTTTATCATCAATTACTAAAAGTTTATAGCCTCGCAAACTTTCTGCTTGATTTCTTGTTTCTATTCCTTTTAAACGAACAATATAGAGATTTTTTCCTGCAACCGATTGACCACTAATCAATTCAATCGGTTGGGGTTCTAATTCATGGGAAGCTTTTAACCATCGTTTTCCTGGGATTTCAAATCTTTCTGGAAAATCTGTACTTGAGACAACTTTTAATTCTCCTTTGAGTCCCCTTGGTGCCACAATTGTTCCAATTTCTAACCAATTGTTCATGGTTGTTTCCATGATAGTATTTACCTTAATTTGAACACAATATTATCATTTAATTATTATAAACAATAACATAGCCTTCTGGAAGGTAGCAGCAGCATAGTAACTGTCGAGGTTATAGCCTGTGTTAAAATAGACAAGAAGTTGATTGAATTGAGTTTATCTAAATCAATGATAATCTGGCAAGCAGATTTTTATAAACATTTATCACAACGTTCCCTTTGGCAACTGATCATTTGTGATACCAATGGAAACCTTATTAAGGAAGCAACTTGTCCACAAGCGCAAGTCAATCATCAATGGTTAAAAAGTCAATTAGAAGACATAATTCATGACCATTCTCCTGATATTATTCAGGTTTTTCGTCCTCAATCTCTCAACTTATTCAAACAAGCAACAGAAACATTAAAAATTACAATTCAAGCAACGAGACGAACCCCTGAATTGAAAAAATTGTTAATCCAAAAAGATCCCAATCTCATCAAACTAGAACAGCTTCCTCCCCAACCTTTACCCGAAAATTTATGGGGAGATAAGTGGCTTTTTGCTTCCTTTAAAGCAGGAGATATAGTGGATTATTTTAGCGATCGCCCCATTCCTATTAAAGACTTTCCTGAAGATTTAAAACCTATTAATCTAGGAATACCTTCAACTGTGAATATTCCTGGAGTTGTTATTTATGGAGGTAGAAATTCTCTCTATTTAGTTCGTTGGTTGGCTGATAAGCAACCTGTTTCTTTAAATTATATTCCTACAGAAGTTGGGAAGTCTGGAGGATTAATTTTAGAATCAGGATTAGTTGAGCGTTCAGTTTTATTGACCTTTGAAGATCCAGAAATGGCTAAAGTTGCTCAAAAATATGAACAACAAAAAGAAAGTAGTCAAGGACTTCATTTTTTACTCATACAACCAGATGACTCAGGGATGACTCAAACGGGTATTTGGTTATTAAAAAAAGAAGCTATTTAAGTGAATTATCATGAAAAAAAGCAATAACATATTGTTACAGACTAATACATTATGGGAAAAAATTAAGCATCAAACTGAATATGCTTTAAGCTGTGAGGTTTTAAAATCTATACCCACAGAATACGAATTGATAAAAGATGAAGAAATTGACTTTTTAGTTAGGATTATCACTAACTTAAATCGTAAAGATAATGCCAAAAAAACACAAAAAAAATTAGGTAAAGATTTTAATCCTTTTTTACCCTATGAAAAAGATTTATTTGTAGCTGATATTTCAGAGACTCACCTATGCTTATTGAATAAATTTAATGTTGTTGATCACCATTTATTAATTATTACCCGTGATTTTGAAGAACAAGAAACCCTACTAACTTTAAATGACTTTACTGCTTTGTGGGCTTGTTTATTACAAATAGATGGTTTAGCATTCTATAATAACGGTAAAATTGCCGGAGCAAGTCAACGACATAAACATCTTCAATTAGTTCCTTTTCCCCTTATTCCAGAAATCCATAAAACCCCTATTGATCCTATTATAAAAAAAGTAAACTATGACAATAAGATAGGTCATATTTCGTGTTTTAATTTTCCTCATATTATTTCTAAAATAACCTTACAAACTCATCAAAGTATTGCAGGCATTGCTCAAGAGAGTTTCAACACTTATTCTCACTTGATAAACTGCTTAAAACTTGATGTTAAAGGAGAAAACAAACCAAAACCCTATAATCTTTTAATTACCAAAGAATGGATGATGATTATCCCGCGAGCGCAACCTAAATATGAATCAATTTCTATTAACTCATTAGGATTTGCTGGTGCGTTGTTAGTAAAAAATGAACAACAACTCAACCTATTAAAACAAGTAAAACCCCTAAGAATTCTACAACAGGTTGCTCAATAAATCCCTCAGTATTATTACGAAATGCTTAAAATGCTATCCCTTGATACCGAAGAGACTAAACCCAGGTTGTACCATAGGATTATCAGGAACTTAGCAGAAAATTTTTACGTCTCCAATGCTTAGTTTAAAAAATTGTGTTACAATTTGTAACGAACACGGAACCAAGAGTAAAATGATGGGAAAAATAGGCTTATAGACGAAAATTGTACTTATCCTGGGAAACAATCGGTTATTTTATTAAAATTTTGGGAGATCAACCCATGCAAAACTCATTAACGATCTTAAAGTATTTTCTAGTCATCTTAGACTTTGTAGAATTTTTAGCAACACCCTTTGGACTGAGTGCAATGATTGTTTTATTGCTATGGAGTCGCTTGATGCTGTTAGGTTGAACGTCTAAAAACCAGTTTTTAAGAGACTTTGAGAGCGTAGCTAAAGTTTTTAATTCCCCAACTATTCCTCATCACTTGGGTTATTCATCTCTTCCTTAAAACCCCGTAACGTTTTACCCAAAGAAGCTCCCAACTGAGGAATTTTTTTCGTTCCGAAAATCAATAAAGTAACAATAAGAATAATCGCAACTTCCGGCCATCCTAGTCCAAACATCGTTGATCTCCAAAAGTTAAGTTATGTCTGTATTCTACAATTAGGGTACAGTCTTAGTATATCCTGAGAATACTGTCTTTTGTTGCCTCTATTACAAAAACATGACAACTGTAATCACCTCAACCACCACCTTACCTCTACACCCATTAATTCGTGAGTTAGCTGATGTCATTATTTCCCACTGGCAAAAATACTTAGATTTAAGTCCCTATGAATTGCCCGATGGATTAGGGTATGTAGAAGGGAAACTAGAAGGAGAAAGACTGGTTATCGAAAACCGTTGCTATCAATCCCCCCAATTTCGTAAAATGCACCTAGAATTAGCTAAAGTGGGACAAGGATTAGACATTCTTCATTGTGTCATGTTTCCTAACCCTAACTATTCCCTTCCCATGTTTGGTTGTGACATTGTAGCAGGGAAAGCTGGTATTAGTGCTGCTGTTGCTGACTTATCTCCTGGTAACCCTCAATTAACCTTATCTGACATCTATCACCAGGCACTATCTCAACTAGAAAGTCTCAGGTTTTCTGATCAAAGAGAATTACCAGAATGGGGTGATATTTTCTCAGATTATTGTTTATTTATTCGTCCCCATAATCCAGAAGAAGAAACACTTTTTCTTAAGCGAGTTGCTGACTTTTTAAAAGTACATTGTCAACAAGCAACCCAGTCTCAAACAGTGTCTCCACAAGAACGAGAGTTAAATTTACAGGGTCAAGAATATTACTGTTATAAACAACAAAAAAACGATAAAACTCGCCGAGTTTTAGAGAGAGCCTTTGGAGAAAACTGGGCTAATAAATACATAACTCAGGTATTATTTGATATTCCTAACCATTAATTTATGAGGGTTAGTTCTGATCACTTACCAGCTATAAAAAATTCAGAATTTAGAATTTATTTTACATTCTTAATTCTCTTCAATGTTCACCGATTTAAGGAATTAGTTAATAATGAATGAAAAGGCAAAATTACTAGAAACCATTGCTGGAAAAAATAGAGGGTTGTTAGCCACAGAAATGGATCGGGTTAAAGTCTTATCGGCCATTGAGCAACTCGAAGATCATAACCCGAATCCCTCCCCAATTAAAACCCCAGAATTATTAGAGGGAAATTGGCGATTATTATATACAACCAGTAAAGGAATTTTAGGGTTAGATCGATTTCCTGTCTTACAATTGGGTCAAATCTATCAATGTATTCGTGTAGAAGAAGCTAAATTGTATAACATTGCGGAAATTATTGGAGTTCCTTTTTTAGAAGGAATTGTCAGTGTAGCAGCTATCTTTGAAGCCACATCAGACAAAAGAGTACAAGTTAAATTTGAGCGTTATATTGCCGGACTACAACGGGTTTTGGGTTATCAATCTCCCAATAAATTAATTAAAGACATAGAAACAGGAAAAAAGTTTTTTCCTTTAGATTTTGGTCTTGAAAATCGAGAACAGCAAGGATGGTTAGAAATTACTTATATTGATGATGATTTACGAATTGGTAGGGGCAACGAAGGCAGTGTTTTTGTATTAGCCAAAGAAAAAAAGATAACTTGATAACTTCTTACCCCCGAATCCTAAAATTTCTAATGTTTGTGCGTTTGTCCTCGGTTTCAAGATAAACTACTGTATGATAGAAGATTGTTGTTAATATCATCATGAGTGTAGTTAGCCAAGTTATTCTAAAAGCCGACGATGAACTCCGATATCCTAGCAGTGGTGAACTCAAGGGTATCCAAGCTTTTCTCAGTACAGGAGAACAGCGTGTTCGCATCGCTGAAACCCTTGCTGAAAACGAAAAGAAAATCGTTGATCAGGCCCAGAAAAAATTGTTTCAAAAACGCCCTGACTTTCGTTCCCCTGGTGGTAACGCTTACGGTCAAAAGCAGTATAATCAGTGTTTAAGAGATTATGGCTGGTATTTACGGTTAGTGACCTATGGAGTTCTAGCAGGAAGCAAGGAACCCATTGAAAAAATTGGGTTAATTGGTGTTAAGGAAATGTACAATTCCCTAAACGTTCCTGTTCCTGGAATGGTGGAGGCGATTCGTTGTCTCAAGGAAGCAGCGTTAGGACTCTTGAATAATGAGGATGCAGCAGAAACTGCGCCTTACTTTGACTATATGATTCAGGAAATGTCTTAAGGTGCTATATTCCTAAAACAAAGAAGAAAAGGCACGATTTAGTCGTGCCTTTTTTGCCTAAGTGTTAAGTTTTGTGTTAAAAATTTAATCGAGAGCGAAAATTAATTGATTATTAAGACTGATTTTTAATTAATTATTACTAATTTCTATAAATAATCCATTCTCATCTTTGGCAATAATTAAACTATCATTATTAGTAATAACTTGAGCAGTCATAAAAGCTTGATGTTGTTGTTTTTCATGTCCAACAAGATAGAGTTTATTATTTTTTTAACAAAGTGCTAGAGTCTAAGTCTGCGTTTCAAAGGTTTTAATAATATCCCAACCTGTAAATTCTCTAGGACATTTTTTAATTATTTGAGATAATAATTGAGAATTAGAACTAGAAGAAGAATTATAATTTATTATTAATCCATTAACAATAGAAGTTGCTGTAAATTGATTGTTTTGCCAACATCCTACTTCTATTTTTAAGTATTCTGATGGTTCTTTTTGTTCAGCAATGCGATACCAATAAGTTTGATATTTTTTTTCATCATTTTCTGAACCAGCCTGATTAAAACATTTATATTCTAAGTCCATCATTCCACCATAATCAGAATTAGAAAATCCTAATTGAATTTGATCATGTGGAAAGTTTTGCCAAGTTTTCCATTGACTCCAACCTGGGTTTTCTTCTTGGGGAAAGGTTTCTGCATGAACAGAATTAATATAATTTATTTGTCCAAAAA
>JBFRWG010000024.1:0-12286 GCA_051439445.1 Crocosphaera sp. | reverse complement strand
ACAAGGTTGGAAAACTTATTCTCTTAATGTGGGAGAATATTTTACAGGTACTTTTGACCGTATTTTCTTGGCCAATGATAATGATACTGCGGACAATTTAGGCAGTGATTCATCTTTCCGTAATCTTGTCTTATCTGAAAATCTTAACCCTCCCACAACTGACCAATTAACGGTAACCATCGACCAAACAGCTATTAGTCAGTCTTTAGAAGGTTATGGAGATGCTTCAGTATTCAATGGGAATTCTTTACCTCAAGATACTGATGACGCAGTGGTCACATATCTCGATGATGGTAATGAGGTCAAAATTGATAATAATGCTTGGAAACGATTAAATTTAGGTAATTACACTGTTACTGAAAATACGGTTTTAACCTTTGACTTTTTGAGTACCAATGAAGGAGAAATTAATGGTATTGGACTAGATAATGATGATAATGTTTTTGATGACCCCAATACTCCCTTTGATGAAAGTCAGCAACTCTTTCAACTCTTTGGAACACAAAACTATGGTGAACAAGACTTTAATAATTATCAAAACGGACAAGGTTGGAAAACTTATACGATTGATGTGGGGAATTATTACACAGGAGACTATCAATATTTAGTCTTCGCTAATGACCAAGATGGTAATAATAATCTTGGCAGTTCTTCTCAATTCCGTAATATCATTTTATCGGAAAGTAATCCGACTCCTAATAATGCTCCTGTTGCTAATAATGATACTTATACCACTGATGAAGCAACGATTATTAATGAGAACTTCGTAAGTAATGATGATGATTTAGATAACGATCCTTTAACCATTACTGAAATTAATGGTTCAATATTTACAGAAGGAAATCCCATCACTTTAACATCAGGGGCATTATTAACGATTAATAATAATGGAACCTTTAGCTACAATCCTAATAATCAATTTGATAATTTATTAACAGGAGAAACCGCAACTGATAGCTTTACTTATACCATTAGTGATGGAGAAGATAGTGACACAGCCACCGTTAATTTAACGATTAATGGTTCAACTTTACCTCCCATAACTGATCAATTAAAGGTAACAATTGAGGGAACAGCTATTACTAAACCCTTAGAACGTTATGGGGATGCTTCAGTCTTAAATGGGACTTCTCTTCCTCAAGATACAGATGATGCTATTGTTACTTATGGTAATAATGGAAATGAAGTTAAATTAGAAAATAATTCTTGGAAATCTTGGGACTTAGGTAACTATAATGTAACAGCAAACACCCGTTTCAGTTTTCAATTCCGTAGTCAAGACATAGGGGAATTACAAGGAATTGGTTTCGATGATAATGATGATTTATTTGATAATCCTCACACCTTGTTTCAACTGTACGGAAGTGATACTTATGGTGCTTTAGAACAGAGTTTAAATAACTATGAACCTACAGATGGATGGAAAGATTACGAGATCAATCTCGGTCAATATTTTACGGGAAATTATGATCGCTTAGTCTTCTTTAGTGATAATGATGCTAATAATAATATAGGTGGAGAAGCTGAATTTCGTAATCTTGTTTTAGCTGAAATCAGTTAAACGATAAAATCTGTAAAGATTAGCCACCAATCTTTAACAGATTTTAAGAGAATGTTAGCAGAAGTAGGGTGGATATTGCCCAGCTTACAACAATGTCATCATCTTTCTTGGTCTTGCTATACTATAAAGATAGTGCTTATTCTCTTGCTCCTAACCTAAATTGTATGGATAATAATCTATCTTCAACTCAAGTTCAATCTCAAAAAATTTCCTCAGAAACGGGAATAGTTGAGGTTCGTGGAATCAATCATTATTATGAATGGATACGACAACCCGCAATAATAGAAAAACCGGTGATGGTGTTTGTTCATGGATGGGGTGGATCTGGGAGATATTGGCGCAGCACTGCAGAAGCTTTGAGTGATACTTATGATTGTTTATTATATGATTTACGGGGGTTTGGTCGTTCAAAATTACCAGAAAATCCTCTCGGTTTAAGTTATGAATTAGAAGAATATGCAGAGGATTTAAAAGGTTTATTAGATCAATTAGGATTAGAGAAAATTTATCTCAACAGTCATTCTATGGGGGCTTCAGTAGGGGCTTTATTTAGTACCATGTATCCCCAAAAAATTGAGCGTTCTATTCTCACTTGTAACGGCATTTTTGAATATAATAAAGCTGCTTTTGATGCCTTTCATAAGTTCGGTGGTTATGTCGTTAAATTTCGTTATAAATGGTTTCTCAAAGTCCCCTTTGCTCCTCGTTTATTTATGGCGAGATTTTTACATCGTCCCATTGATAAATTAGAAAAAATTTCTTTTTTAGAAGATTTTATTTTAGCTGACTATGAAGCAGCTTTGGGAACAATTTATACATCTGTTAGCAAAAAAGCTGTGGAAACAATGCCCAAGAAATTTGCAGAGATTGCCGTTCCCACCTTATTAGTCTCTGGGGAAAAAGACATTATTATTCCTGCTGAAATGGGACGAGAAGCAGCTAAATTAAATGATAAAATTGAATATGTAGAAATCGCTAAAACAGCCCATTTTCCCATGCTAGAAGATCAAGAAACCTATTTAACTAAAGTTAGAGAGTTTCTTAATAATTAATATCATTCGTCAGATAATAAGAGAGGGTTTATTGAGAATTGAGAATTGAGAATTACTCTAATTATTAAGTATTTTTGTTCTTATTCAACGTGAGTTGGACAGAACATAAAATCGATGGTTTAAGAATCACATCCTTAACTCGAAACCCTGATTATTTCGTTAAAAATGTTCCAACTCCGAACCCCGAACTCACGTTTATTCAAGACCTGAGTCGACGCTCCATAAACAAAAACTCCGACGGGACTACCCGCGGAGATCAAAATGGTTACTTTATATACTTACACAAAACTACAAAAAGATATAGTTTCTTTAAATGATTTTAAGATTTTGTTACTTTTAGTAACATCTCAACCTTAAAATAGTTCATGATTGAATCCACTGTGAAAAATCTTGAGACAATCGCTCTAAAGAAAGCAAAAAAATTTCAGAGTCTTGTTGAACAAGATTATGGGTTTTTGGGGTATTGTAGCCCCAATTGGCTAAAAATAGGCTTATTTTGCTTAAATCTGGTTGATTCTGCACTTTTATTAAGGTCTTCAATAAATCCTCAACAAACCATAAATTATCAGGGGTTTCTTGATTGGTCTTTAAAATTTGACGCAAGGTTTCATACTTAGGTTGTTTAACTTCTTTACCAAAAATATTACTTTCAGGAAAAGCCAAATTTTGTTGTTTTAGTAGTTGTTTAACAAATCTACCTTCTTTAGTGGTAACAATGTATAAAAGGGTAGAAGAGTTTAAAATTTTGGCTAATGTTTCTAACACATTCGGATAAAATTCATGTAACCTTAACCAACCCTCTAAATCAGTTTTAATCCAATGATCTCTAACCCCATCAAGTTCTGACATGACTTGTTGTTTATTGAGGTTTTCCTCATTGACAATTTCAGAACAAATTTCATGCCAGTTGCTTTCAATTTCTGCCTTTTTATAGTCTAAAACTAACGCCCTTAAAAGAATTGGCATTTCCCAACCCGTTTCAATAACAGGCCGTAATTGATAAAAAGAATTAGCCCAAATCTGTAGATTGTTTTCAGACTGATTCAGCCATATTTTTTGATAAGTTTTGATCGTGGTTTGAAAATATTCCTTTAAACCGTTACAAATAACTCCATCAAAATCAAGGGCTAAAATTTTTGGCTTTTGCGTTTCAATCATTGGTTTATTAAATACTCCAACTTGGTTGTTATTAAGTTTAACTTCATTTTAAAATTTTTCCTAATACATCTTCTATTCAATTGTGCTAACCTAGTGCTTAAGTTCTGAACCATAAACACAAAAAGACAAGCGTCCTCTTTATGGCAACACAGAAAGCTGTGTGAGGGTTGATGACCTAAGTTGATTGTTAATATGTTTGGAGTTATTATCCTTATCAACTATCAGGAGGAATGCAGTAAAAAGTAGCGATCGCACGCTTCTTAGCTACCCATCCTCAAATATTATTAATGGATGAACCTTTTGGAGCTTTAGACGTGCATACTAGAGAAAATATACAACAACTGATACTAAACATTTGGGAATCTATCGAATGTACAATTTTAATGATTAGTCATGATGTTAGAGAAGCGGTTTTTTTATCACAACGCATTTATATACTAACACCAAGTCCTGGTCTCATTAAACAGGAATTAATCATTGATTTACCCAAACCAAGAGATGATACTATTTATCATAATCCTCATTTTCATCATTATGTTGATCAAATTACCGCATTAATTAGGGTTTGATGATATATTATAAAAAAACATAGAAATGATTGTTAATGGAATGAAAAGATTATGAATATTTCAGACTATATCAACAGTTTTATTGCTTTATTTGCCATCTCTAACCCCATTGGCAATTTACCAATTTATATTGGTTTAACTGCTAATAAAACCAAGAAACAAAGACAACAAACCATCCGAACTGCTTCCCTTGCCTTTGCTATTATTTTAATTGTATCTTGTTTCATGGGAGAAGCTATTTTATCAGCCTTTGGTATTAGTATTGCTTCTTTTAGAGTGGCAGGGGGTTTCCTCATTTTTATTGTCGGGTTTCATATGTTACAAGCTAAAACCAGTGAAGTCAAACATACTTCAGAAGAAAATGAAGAAGCACAAGCAGCTAACTCTATTGCTATTGTTCCTTTAGCCCTTCCTTTATTAGCCGGTCCAGGTACCATTAGTTCAGTGATTGTTTTAGCGCATAAAACTCAATCATTAACCGATAAACTGGGATTATCAATTGTCATTATTGTCTTAGGAAGTTTCATTTTTATTGCCTATAGTTTTGGCCCTGTGATTGGTAGACTTTTGGGAAAAACAGGAATGAATATTGTCACTCGATTAATGGGGTTAATTACCATGGCAATGGCCGTTGAATTTATGGCTAATGGTTTAGGAACTTTGTTTCCTGGTTGGAAATGATTTGTAGGGGTTTAATATTATTAAACTGTAAAACGTAAATGATTAGGAGAAAACATTGCAACAAGAATCAGCATATTGGTTAGCCTGGTCTAAAATACCTGGAGTTGGGCCAATCTTATTAAAACGAGTTTGGCAGCAGTTTGGAACCCTAGAAACCGCCTGGAAAGCCCCTGTAACTGAATTAGGACAAGTAGAAGGGTTTGGCCCAAAATTGATTAAGACCATTCAACAACAGCGATCGCAAATTAACCCCTCCAACGTATTCAAACAACATTTACTAAAAAATCCCCAATTTTGGGCCCCTAATGACGATCAATATCCTCGTTTATTATTAGAAATTCCTAGCCCTCCTCCTTTGCTTTATTATCAAGGAAAAGTCAACTTATTAGAAAATCAAGGCAAGACCCCCATTGTGGGTATTGTTGGCACTCGTTATCCCACAGAACATGGCCGACGCTGGACCCGAAATATTGCGATCGCCTTGGTTAAACACGGTTTTACGGTGGTTTCAGGCATGGCAGCAGGGATTGATGGTATTGCCCACCAAGCTTGTTTAGAAGCAGGAGGAAGGACTATTGCTGTCTTAGGAACAGGGATAGACGTGGTTTATCCCAGTCATCATCGTCAGTTGCATCGAAACCTACAAGAAAAAGGTTTAATTATTAGTGAATATCCCGCCGGAACCCCAGGCGATCGCCGTCATTTTCCAGCCAGAAACCGTATTATTGCAGGGTTAAGTCGGGCAGTTTTAGTCATGGAAGCACCTGAGAAGTCTGGAGCCTTAATTACAGCACGATACGCTAATGAGTTTTGTCGCGATGTTTATACTTTACCCAATTCTCCTGATGTTGTTCAAGCCAGAGGGTGTTTAAAATTAATTCATCACGGGGCAGAAATGATCGTCACCGAAGTAGAATTATTGGATATGTTGGGGGCTATTCCTGAATTAGATCAGGCCAAACAATTATCATTATTTGAGGTTGAGAAAACAGACACCTTACCCAAGCTAGAACCAGAGTTATTAACAATATTGCAAGCTATTTCTGAGCAAGGAACTCCCTTAGATGTCATTGTTGAAAAAAGCGGTTTACCAATTCCCAAAGTATCAGGAGGATTATTACAATTAGAGTTAGAAGGGTTAATTACTCAATTACCAGGAATGCGCTATCAAAAGAAATAATTTGGATGATTTTACTTGTAGTTGAGCCAAGAAACCCAATCTTAAAGAAATACGATTAATCCTAACAAGTTATTTGATTGCTCAAAACTTATTTAATGGTAGGCGAGACAATAAAGAAAACATCCCAAATACAATTAAAGAAACGCCACTAACAGGATTAATCCAAGCGGACCAACGACGTAATTCTAATAACTTTTTCAAGGTGGCTGTAAAAGTTCCGGCCAAAATTAAAGGGAGGACATACCCCACCGTATAAGCTAATAATAATACCCCACCTAAAATTAAGTCTTGTTTGGTCGCCACCCAAGCTAATAAAGTTGCTAAAACGGGGGTACTGCAAGGGGAAGCAACTAAGCCAAAAGTTAACCCTAAAGAGTAGGAACGAACACCTGGAGGAAGATCCTCCGTGATCCAATTTGTCTCCCCTAAAGAGGGAAATTGTAAAGTAATAACCTCTAAAAGATTTAAGCCCATTAGAATAGCAATAATGCTGACTACAATGGGTAAACCTATGCCAATTTGTCCATAAACTTTTCCTAAAGAAGCTGCTAGAATACCTAACCCAGCTAAAGTAGTTGCTAAACCCAAAGAGAACCAACTAGATTGACGCATTCCCTGTAACTTTCCTTGAGATTGATAACCCCCAATATAAGCAATGGTAATGGGTAACATAGATAACATACAAGGAGTTAAACTGGTTAGAAGTCCTGCAAAAAAAATAATGGCAATACTAACGAAACTAAGATGATCCAGTTGTAGAGAAACTAAATGATTGGCAAATTGTTGAATATGATAAACCTGAGTTTGTAAAGAATCAAGCATAATAAAAATATGGCAGTTTATTTTATATTATAGATCAACAGAGCAAGAGTTAACAAAATTACTAGGGTCTTAATAATATTAAGCTCCCACAGAAGTTATTTTTTTAACCTAGATTATACCTGTCTCCAAAAACTTTTTGCTGTCGTAATTATAATAGGTAGTGCTATAGGTTTTAGACGCTATGATCTCCCTAAACAGTAATATTTCCTTTCTGATCGTATTCAGACCAAATCCGCTTATCATCGTAGAGTAATATTCTTTTTTCCTCTGCTTCCTCTCCTCCAGAACGATGATTGTCTACTATCTAAAGCGGATTTAGTATCAGACCTCAAAAGTAAATACTGTCCCTAGAAAATGACCAATTAAATAGAGGGAACCACCAACAACAATAACCGAGTTAGAGCATTTTTGTTTAACGGCATTTTCTAAAGCAAGAACCACGTCCTTCTCAATCTTTATTTCTGTTAAATTAGGACAAATATCATGAGCTAAATCAGCTAAAATTTGAGGTTCTGCACTGCCAGCAACTGGTACAGAAACAAGATATAAACTATCATTTTTCTTTAGTAACTCTTGAAAAATCTGCTCATGTTCTTTCGTCGCCATCATCCCTATCACCCAAATTACAGATTTATTTAAACCATCAATATAACCTCGTAACATCTTAGCAGCAGCAGCATTATGCGCCCCATCTACTAAAATAGAATGATCTCGCCATTGTATCCACTGTAATCTTCCTGGCCAGCGTGTTTTTTTCATTCCATTTATAATAGTTTTTTGGGAAATAGTCCAACCTTGATCTTGTAGAAGTTTAATCGTTTCTATAGCTAAAGCTGAATTATTTAACTGCATTTTACCCAATAGAGGTAAAGGATAAGTTATCTCTTTATAAATCGCCCAATTTTCTTGAACTAATCTGGCAGGTTTAACCCAAATAGTAGGACAATTTAAAGTTTTAGTTTTTTCTTTAAATACCCTCTTAGCTTCATCAGGAATCTGACCAATAATTGCGGGACAATTTTCTTTAAAAATACCTGCTTTTTCCCTAGCAATATCACTCATAGTCGGACCCAACTGTTGCCAATGATCTCGACTAAGAGAAGTAATCACAGTAGCTAAAGGAGAATCACTTACATTCGTCGCATCTAAACGTCCCCCTAACCCCACTTCAATGACAGCAATATCTACTTTTTTTTGAGCAAAATAAAGCCAAGCAGCAGCCGTTATTACCTCAAACTGAGTAGGAGAATGATGATTAAAATTAATACAATTATTAATAGTAACTAAAATAGATTCTAGAATTGTCTCTGGAATAGGTTGATTATTAACACAAATTCTTTCAGTCCAGTCAATCAAATGAGGAGACGTATAGCGGCCAACTTTATAACCAGCTTCGGTTAAAATTGAAGATAGATAAGCACAAACCGAACCCTTACCATTAGTTCCTCCCACATGAATAATCGGAACACTGTGGTGAGGATTGCCCAATTTAGCTAATAGAGTTTCAATGCGCTCTAATCCAAGATTAACCCCAAAACGGGCAAAAGAATCGAGAAATGAAGATATATTCACTAAGTATTGACAAGAATTCTCGTCATTAATTTTATTTCCCCTATCCATCTTTATACCTCCAGGGGACTCCCGTTATAGCGAAGCTTAACGGTGAGGGGAATGGAGGTTAATAAACAAACTGAGCAGAGCGAATCCTTGTTTTTAGTAAGCATAATTGTACCCGTCGTTACGGTGAATATGTGTCAGGTATTTAGGGTGAACATCAAACTTTTTATCAGGTAATTGAAGGACAAAACTAGGGCGAAATCTAATCGCAATTCTAGCTGTATATTGACCAGCAAATTTACCTTTAGGAATTGACACTGATACTAAGTCTCCTGTTTGAAATCCTTGAAAGAATTTAGCTTTTGGAGCATGACTTTTAGGGAAACCAAATTTATTAGGACGGCATCTTTGTCTTGTGCCGTGTCCTGTTGCTTTAATCAATAAAGGTTGATTGGTTTTAAAGGTTAAATTTTCAGGCACTTGACCAACACAAGCAGCATCTTGCCAGTGGGATTTAGGAACTTTTAACCGTTTTCGATTAAACTTAGTTAATCCACCGCTTCCCGTCTCTACTGGCAATCCTAATTCTTTGAGAGCATTAAATAGTTTCCAGCGAGTAGAATTAACAGCAGCAGCATCTTTTAAAGGAGTTTTTGCCCGTTTTAAAATGCGGTTAACTAAGTCGGTTTTTCCTTTCAAGAAATCTTTAATATCTTGATTCCCCTTGGCTTGATTGCAATCGTGGCAAGCAAGGGTTAAATTAGACACTCGGTCACTTCCCCCTTTACTCCTAGGATGAATGTGGTCAACTTCAAAAGGTTTATCTGTTGCTCCACAATACTGACAAGTCCGATTAAATTTAGCTAATAAATATTCTCGAACTTCCCACCCGTAAAGGGTTCCGTGTTGATATTCAACGGACACAATTTCAGGGTTATCTTGCTTTTGCAAGTCGAATTTAACTAACTCAACAGAAATGGAATTAATAGGACAATACCTAATTAATCTTTTTACCCAAGTTAAGGTAGTATCAACTCGATGTTGCAAGCTTGGAGGTAGCAAACCTTCAGGACTTTTTCTGTTAAGAAATCTGGCTTGACGATAACGGGTTTTTCGCCCTCGTCTTCCTCGTCTTAGTTGCCGTCTTGAGGTTAAAGTATCTTTGATTTGTTGACCTCGGTGTTGTAATTCTGCTCCCCAAATTACTTGGTTTTTCTGCACTAAAGCAATGCCAGTAAATTTAGAACCTGGGTCAAGTTTTATTGTAATATCTTGGGGAGTTTGTGTTACTTCCTCCTTGAGAATAAGGGTGAAAGGATAGCGTCTGAAAACAGCAGCTTTACCCTGTTTTAAAAATCGTCTTGCCTGTCCAGGATGAACAGGATCTAATGGTTTTTGGGTTGTGTCTAAAACAAAAACTGAGTTTTGCATTTTTATCTCCCGTTAGGGGTAATGTTTGCCTCGTTCAAGTTATCTAATCTTGTTAGGTTTAACTCACTTCTTTAACCCGTTTAGAGATGTTTAAAGTTAAACAACAGAGCTTAAAGCTGGCACGCACTCTAAGGTGTTATGAATTAAATAACGGCTCCTAGAATTTCTAGGGAACTGGTCACGTCTTGGACTTTTACAAGCCCCCGTTATACTGCCTTAGCAGTTAACGGTGGGTTCGTGACTCTACAGCAGTCTCCGAAGCAGTAGAGGCTTAATACCATTAAAACCCAACATCACCTCAGAACAAATGAATTGTCTAATCCGTCAAAAGATAAGGATTTCTTGAAGGAAAGTGGTCAAGTTCTCAAAGTTAACGCTACACTATTGGGTAGTCATGCTCACTATATCAGCCCAGAGTTAACTCTGATAGGTAACAATCCCTTTAACCTTAGCCAAGGTAAATCTGTTAGAAAAACTAATCACAAGACTTTCTACAGAAAAATTCAAGTTATCTATCTACCAATCTAAAAAAGCTGTGTATAATAGGATGATGAGTGAGGCTATAAACTCTGTAGTCAATCTAACGGTGTGAGGAAAAGCTGAAAATGCTAAAATTGTTATGGAAAACCCTGCTGGTTAGCCCAGCTTTCATGGGTCTATTGTTAGCAACCAACTCTGCTGCCAATGCAGAGGGAATTGCATCCGAGTCAAAATTTACCCAAAGTGCTTCCGACAGCATAGAAATTGCCCAAGCACAAGACGAACTATTAGACAAACTTGAAAATTACACTAACGAGGGTCAGTTAAACAGTAACGAACAGGTTACCAGTGTTAGTGAACTGCGGGATGTTTCCCCCACTGACTGGGCCTACGAAGCTTTAAGAAGCTTAGTTGAGCGTTACGGTTGTATCGTTGGTTATCCTGATCGTACCTTCCGAGGTAACCGCGCCACCTCTCGTTGGGAATTCGCTGCAGGTTTAAACGCTTGTTTAAACACCATGGAACGTTTAATCCAAGAAAACGTTGCTGTACTTCGAGAAGATATCGAAAAACTCAAGCGTTTAATGGCAGAATTCGAGGCTGAACTAGCTGCACTAGGTGCTAGAGTCGATAACCTCGAAGGTCGGGTTGCCTTCTTAGAAGATCACCAATTCTCCACCACCACCAAATTGGTCGGGGAAGTAATCATGGCTGTAACCGCAGCCGGTGGTAGTCGTTATTCTGAAGACAACCAAGCCGTCTTCCAAGATCGTATCCGTTTGAGCTTCAATACCAGTTTCAGTGGAGAAGACCTCTTAGTTACCCGTTTATCCGCTAGTACAGGTACAGGAACAGACCGTTTCACCTTAAACGAGCCTAACCTACGGGTTCTCAACCCCAACACTGGTCAACCCATCGGTATTGCCTTCGCAGAAAATACTTTAATCAACCCCACTGCGACCCAAACCTTTAACATCGGTCCCCGTCGTAACGAAAGTGATAACGATGTGACCATCGACTGGGTTGGTTACTACGCTCCCATCGAACCCTTAGAAGATTGGAGAATCAACACCTACGTCAGTCCTTGGGGTGGACGTTGGCACCACTTCGTTCCTACCTTAAACCCCTTCTTCGAGGATTTTGACGGTGGTAAAGGTTCTTTAAGTACATTTGCTCAGCGTAACCCCATCTATCGTATCGGTGGTGGTGCTGGTGCTGGTATGAGCTTCCAACTTGGCTTCCTCGAAAGTATCCTCGGTCCTACCTCTGTTAGCTTCGGTTATTTAGCAGGAACTGCTAACGATCCCTGTCTCAACGGTGGTGGACAAAACCCCGACGGTAGTACCCGTGGTTGTCAGGTTGGTAAGGCCATCAACCCTGCTACCGGTCAAGAGTACGCCGAAAGTGACGGTGGTAACGGTTTATTCAACGGTAACTACGGTGCCTTGGCTCAAATCAACGGTAATCTCTTTGATGTAGTCAATATTGCTTTCACCTACGTTCACGCTTACCACAAACCTGATTCACCTATCTTTGGTCAAGGTATTCCTACCGGTCCTGGGGAAGTGGGAACATCTTTTGCTAACTTCTCTCGTGCTGAGTTAAATAATGCCTTTGCTGCTGGTTCTGTCGGAGAGCCTGGAACTCCTACTCTCGACTACAACACCAACGGCACAAACTCCAACGATCCTTTACAGATTAACCCCTTTGATATCGGCGGTAAAGTAACCAACAGTTACGGTGGTCAGATGACCTGGCGTATCGCTGAATGGATGAACTTCAGTGCCTTTGGTTC
>JBFRWG010000023.1:0-19805 GCA_051439445.1 Crocosphaera sp. | reverse complement strand
ATGAAGCACTCAATTTATCAATTAACTATCAACTAAGTCCCAGTTGGATAGCAGAGAAATTTAGTAAACATTGGTCTTATTTAGAAGAAAATTTTGAAAAGATATTTTTTAGAAAATTTGAATATACGAAAAAAATATTAGAAGCATTAGAAAAATTACCAGAAAATAGATTATTAGACTTATTGGATAATATAGGGCAAAAAAGAAGACATTTTGTAATGAGGACAAGGAAACCAGAATCTATCATAAGAAAATTATTAACTTTGAATATGGATAGTCAAACAAGCTATTCAATTAGTGATCAGTTAATTATTTTTGTCTTGCTTCAATCCTTAATATCTGAATTATCTAATATAAAAAATACCTATACAGTAGAAATAAATATTAATAATGAAGAGTATGGAAAAATTGAAATATACCAACATAAATCCATTTTTACTCATAGCTTATTAAACATAAAAGATGAGTTAAAAAGTAGTCTCAAAGAAATTTTGCAATTTTCTAATTTGTTCCCTGTATCTAAGCTTTTTTCATGGTATTTATTAATATATTTTGATTCAAAAAATAGAAACTATATATCAAGTTTTTTAAAAGCTTTAGCTTCTCTCAAAATGAATGAAATATTTGGTTGGAAAATTTTAATCGATAGTTTAAAATTCAGTTATCCTTTATTATTATTAGCAGGGGAGTTTTTAATTGAAGCAAAAAAAGATACTGTTAAGGATTTAGTTAGTTTTGTAGATTCTAATAAACAAGAAGAAGTTTCTTTATATATTCAAAAAACCACTCAAAAATATATGAAATTATCAACAGACGAGAATAAAAGAGAGTTTGTTATTTCTATCTTATATAGAATCAATCCTCATCGGTTTTTTACTGAATTAAGTTCTATGATTAATACAACGAAAATATCAGAAAAACAAATTATTGAAGCTCATTTTTCTAGGTTGATCTTTAGAGATAAAAAAATCAGTCACAACATTATGATAATTAGGGATCTGTTGTCAACAGTAATGATAGATGATAAAAATAAAATTTATAATTTTGAAATTTTGACTAAATTATTGAGAATATTAGCATCCCCTATTATACATTGGTCTTTAAACAAAGATGAAATTGAACAAACTATACAATTTTTTGAACTAATTATAAAAAATGTTGATGTTATTTGTGAACAAAATTCAGAATATTACGCAGATATTTTTCAATTAACATTTGCTCTATTTTTCAAATTAGTTGATTATGGTTATTCTTCAAAAAATTTATTTACTCTAGTTAGTAATTTCCCTCTTTATAGTATAAAAATATCACCCTTTTTATTCAGATTTAATATCGTCTTATCTAAAGCGAAGATAGATGTTTTAGATTCTCTCCTGAAAAATAATGATAGAGAGATATTCCTCAAAGGAGCAATTATTTGGAAACCAATATTAGATGAAGTGGATAGACACCCCTATGAAAGAGAAAATTCATCTAAATTTTTAGCAAATATTTCATTTACTCCCGATATAGGAAAACGTTTACTTCAAGAAGAAGATAGTCAATTTCATGCTATAGGAATTACCTTTTTAACCTATTCTGAATATCCTCAATAGGATATTCAAGAGAAAGAACAACTGTTAACTTGGTTAAAAAATGTCAAGACTGAAACTGAAGAAAAAGAATGGAATAAGCTTATAAAAAACAGTATTATTAGTGATGATAAGCAATCAACTTGGTCTGCTTTCTTAGAAAAAATATTGAGCGAGCCAAAACTATTTGGCACATTAATCTTAAGTGCTGCAATGGAACGTTATCAAAGTTTAGATAATGCAGTGGCAATTACGATTAGTGAAGAAGAAGAAAGAACACTTTACTTAGTTTAATAAACTTTAAAACCAGTAATTATACAATTAAAATTAATCAAGTTATACTTAACCACCACTGACAGGAGGAATAAACACTAATTCATCTCCCTCTTTTAAAAGACTATTACCCTCAACAAATTGAAAATTAACCCCAAAGCGAGTAACATCACGCCATTTTTCTAACTCAGGATGTTCTTCAATTAATATATTTAAAACATCATTAACTGTTGTTTCTCCTGGAACTTGTTTAATTAACTCAGGAACCCCATAAACTTCTTCATAAACTGCAAATAATTTAATTGTAATTGTAATAAAAGATTGAGACATAACAAATAAAATAAAATCATCAATAATTATGCTTGAGATAGAATCGAAAAATTAAACCATACTAATTGAGTGATCGGTAATTCTAAATTCTACATTCTGATTGACCATATTAACTTTTCTATCGAAATTGGTTCATATAAAAGAAAATATGTCAAGCTAAAAATAGAGATCGAGTATAAGAAAAAGAGAGGGGACAATGGTTAACCAAATTAAAAGCCCGAAAGTCCTAGAACAAGAGAGTTTCGCACCTCAGAAAGTTGCTCCCATATATAAGAAAATTTTAGTAGCGATCGCAGAAGATAGTAGCTCAAAAGAGGTATTTGAAACCGCATTACAATTGGCAAAAGCACAGAATAGCCAAGTCATGATCATAACCGTTATTCAAGAAAATAACACAAGGGGAATGGAGTTACCCCTGTACCCAGAAATGACAGGATATGCTGGCATATATACCCAGGAAATGGTTGAATTAGAGGAAAAATTAAGACAAGAAAGCCTAGAAGAATTACAAACTTGGCTCAAAAGATTAACCCGACAAGCCATCAAGGAAGGAATTAAAGCCGACTCAGAGCATCTGTATGGGGAACCCGGACCACAAATCTGCGCCATGGGCAAAACATGGGGAGCCGATCTAATTATTGTGGGTCGTCGGGGTCGTAGTGGTCTTTCAGAACTTGTCTTAGGTAGCATCAGTAATTATGTGATTCACCACGCCCCCTGTTCTACCTTAGTGGTGCAACATTAACCCGTTAAATCAGACAAGAAAAGCAGGACAAAAAGGCCGTTGATAGGTTAAAGTCAGAAAGGAACCATTAACATTAGCTAAGAATAATCCTATTTATAGGGAGAATTAGATACTATGCTAACCTTGAAAATCGCCGTTTACCTTGTCGTTGCCTTCTTTGTTTCCTTGTTTGTCTTCGGGTTTTTATCCAGTGACCCCACCCGTAACCCTGGACGTAAGGACTTTGAATAAGCTCTAATCAGTTTATGTTAAATTAGGTGAGTAAAACGATAGGACGAGGTAACTCTCGTCCTCGTCTTAATAACCTCTAATCACGCTACAGGTCGCCAATTAACCTTTTAGCCTGATACTATCGAAAGATGCCCCCATTCGTTCCACCACCTAATCCCCCGGCACAGATAGAAACCGTTATCCTTGAGCATCAGGGGAAACAAGATACTTTATGGAGCAACCAAGAAACCCAGAAAGACTCAGAGATTCTCTTGAGTCAACTTCCCTCTGAGACTTCGGTTATTCCAGACAATCAACCAAGCGAAACAGCACCACCAGAGGTGGTAGAGTTTTATTTATCTTCCCCCGAAGAAGTTCCTCAGACAGAGACCGTACCAGCCTTTAGCCCCAGTGGTCAAGCAGCCGACATATTAGGTAGTCCCATTAAAGTTGGCAACGGTGACACTCCACCATCAAAAACTGCAGTAAAATCATCTCAACCCCGTCGCTTACTGCTCAAACCACGAGGCAAAAAACCCCAGTCCCTAGAATTTGCCTTAACCCCCCAACCGGCTAAATCCTTAGCCCAGAGACAGGTAGAAATATCCCCACAGAGAACATCCCAAGAAACCGTTGGGGTAGTAGAACTAGTTTCTGATCGCCAGGAATACGACACAGAAAAAGAAGTGGTTTATGCAGAAGGGAAAGTGATTATGCGCTTTGCCAACGGGGTATTATTAGCCGATCGCCTTTGGATTAATCTCCCCGATCAATTTGCTGTGGCCCAAGGAAATGTGGTTCTTGATCGCGGGGAACAAACCCTGCGGGGAGAGCGATTTGAGTATTACTTTGTGCAAGATAGTGGAGTCATTTTCAATGCCAATGGAGAAATCTATCAACCCACCACAGGGCAAGATTTTTCCCCCACCTTACCCACCTCAGCCGATAGTAGTTTAATCCCCAACCAAAGCCTAAACGAACGCCTGGCCTTAGAACAACCCTTACAAAGAATTACCCAAGCCCAAGGCATTAGTTACTCCTTTGGGTTTTCCTTGGGAGAAAATAGCGGTCAAAGTTCTGGGCCAGGAGACGCTGGCGGACAAATTAACCGCATTCGCTTTGAAGCCGAGCGCCTAGAATTTGATGCCGAGGGTTGGCGGGCCAGCGATGCTCGTCTCACTAACGATCCCTTCTCCCCCCCAGAAGTAGAAGTACGGGCAGAAACCGCCACCTTCCGTAATATTGCCCCCTTAGTGGATGAAGTCAAACTAACCAACTCACGGGTGGTTCTCGATCAAGCCAACTCTTTTCCCACCCAAGATCGCTTAATTTTTGACCGACGGGATCGCCAACCTGGGGTAATCGGCTTCGGCTATGATGATCGAGACCGGGGAGGGTTCTTCGTAGAACGGGCTTTTAATGTAGTTGATAATAATACTTTCAACTGGAAACTTACTCCCCAATATTATCTTCAAAAAGGGGTTGATCCCGAAGGCTTAACGGTAGATGACGTTAACACTGATTTATACTTAGAAGACAAAGACGATATCGATGCCGTCAGCCCTCAGACCTTTGGGTTTATCAATGAAGTCAATGCCAACTTAAACGATAGAACCACCCTGTTTAGTCGAACATCCCTCACCAGTTTAGAATTTAGTGATTTTGAAGATCGCGTTCGTACCAAAAACTTTGTGCAGTATCGCCTTGGGGATGGGGCTAATCCCTATGATTTGAGATTGGAGTATAATTATCGCGAACGGCTTTTTAACGGCTCTTTAGGCTTTCAAACCGTTCGCAGTAGTTTCGGGTTGCTGTTAGTTTCCCCGACAATCCCTTTAGAAGATACGGGGATACGATTGAGTTATCAAGGGTCAATTCAAACCGTTAACGCTGCGACCGATCGTTTTAGTCTTTTGGGTTTCAATTCAGAAGATCGTCGCGTTAGCTTAATGCGATTTCAAGGAGCAGCCTCCTTAAGACGACCTTTTTTACTGTGGGCCGGCGATTCCTTACCCCCTACTCCCGAAGAAGGATTAAAATATACCCCTACCCCAGTGCGACCCTTTGTGGTTCTCTCCACTGGTGTCACTGGTGTCACCAGTTTGTATGGCAACGGCGACTCCCAACCCTCTGTGTCGGGGACCATTGGCCTATCAGGACAAATTGGCAATTTTTCTAAGCCTTTCCTCGACTACACTGGGTTTAATCTTGTTTTTAGCCAAGCCTTACGCGGTGATCCCTCTCCTTTTTTCTTCGATCGCTTTGCCGACCTGAAAACCCTAAGTTGGGGGCTTTCTCAACAACTCTACGGGCCCTTTCGTGTTGGTATTCAAAGTGCCTACAATATTGATACGGATCAAGAGATTAATACCGACTTGTTTGTTGAATATAGTCGCCGTACCTATAGCATTTTGTTGAGGTATAATACAGTATTAAAGGTAGGTTCCCTGTCTTTGAGAATTAGTGACTTTAATTGGGGAGGTAATCCAGGCCCATTTGATGGCACGGGAATTCGTCCCGTCATTCAGGGCATACCTCGTTGATCAAAAGTTAACCAATTCAGCCGCGAGAAATCCCCGATTGAGCAAGGAAGCTCGCGGAGGTTGCCTCCGCAAGAGCAGGTCTTGCTTGAGGAACGAAAATCGAGGGATGAAAGCCAAGGCAACATTTACTGGACAAAACCCAGATTTGTGATAAAATGAGATTCAAGAGAAAGCGGAGATGAAGAGACGTAGCCGAGGTGGGCGAACTCTCCGTTGTATAAAGGCTAGACACCTCCAATTCTGTATAGGGTTGCCCCAAATCCCTCTAGTCCAGTTAGTAAGAGGCTATGGATGGGAGAAAAAACCAAATCAATATTTACTCCTGAGGACATCGGGAGTCTGCTTCGGTGCGGTGAAAGCCGTACGCCAGTTAGTACCACTTTTGTGAGTAAAACCTGCGGAGGCTGAGTAAGACCAAAACAGGACTTATCTTGTGGAGGCTTCGGCCAGTGAAAGAAGAAGCCCCAAACGAAGCGTAGCAGAGTTTGTGGGTATGTCACCATGATATAATAAGAAGTTCGAGTCAAACACCCAACTCCTGAAAACAAGATGATTAAATTACGACTAAAAAAATACGGCAAAAAGCGAGAAGTTAGTTATAGAATCGTGGCCATCAATAGTGCCAGTCGTCGGGATGGTCGTCCCCTAGAAGAGTTAGGAATTTATACTCCCACAACCGATGAAACCCGATTAAATGTACCCGCCATTGTTACTCGTTTAAAACAAGGGGCCCAGCCCACCGATACGGTACGTAGTATTCTCCAAAAAGCGAAAGTATTTGAACAAGTTAATGCTTAATTCTATCCATAAGACTCAGGTAGAGTCTCCCACCTCTCCTGATTATTTAAAACTGATTGGTTTTTTAGTAGAACCCTTACTAGAAGTGCCAGATTCTCTTAGTATTGACTGTGAAGAGATTAAAAGCACACAAAGGGTTTGGATCAGATTGGCCGTTGATGAAGTAGACAAGGGGAAGATTTATGGAAGAGGGGGGCGGAATATCCAAGCCATTCAAACGGTCTTGACCAAAGCAGCGAGTCAAGTGGGAAAAACCCTTTATCTCGAAATTTATGAAGGGGTTCAAAGTCGGAACCAGTCTTCTCATCAACGACGCTATGAACCGAATCGAAAATTTGTGCGTCGTCGCAGCCGTACTCAGAGTCAAACTATGCCCAAACTGTCCATCCGCTCTCGTTGGCAAGAGGAATAAAGTCAATGCTAGGGAGTGGAGAAGAAAAGATTGACATTCTGATTCTCTCCAACGGACCAGGAGAAATCACCACTTGGGTACGTCCGGTGGTGAAGGCTTTAAGAAACCAGTTGGGGGATAATCGTTCTCAAGTGAGAATCTCCGTGATGTTATCCCCTTGTCCCCATGGTACTGGGCAAGAAGCAGAGATTGCGAGTCGCTACCCTGAAGTGGATCGGGTTCAGTCTAGTGATCATTTTTTTCCCTTTTTATTGTGGGGCAAAACAATTGAGCATTGGGATTGGAGACCACAAGGGGTCGTATTATTTTTAGGGGGGGATCAGTTTTATCCCCTACTCATTGGGAAGCGTTTGGGGTATCGCACGGTTGTTTATGCCGAATGGGAAGCGAGATGGTATCGTTGGTTGGACTGTTTTGGGGTGATGAATCAATCCGTCATTGATCCGATTCCTCAATCTTATCGACATAAGCTGACAGTGGTGGGGGATTTGATGGCAGATTTTGTCCCGACCACGTTGAATTTCTTCGAGATGGCAGCAGAACCGGTGATCGGTGTTTTACCAGGATCAAAACCAGGGAAACTAACCCAAGGGGTTCCCTTATGTCTGGCGATCGCCCAACATATTTATGAACAAAAACCTCAAACTCGCTTTATTTTACCCATTGCTCCCACCTTAGACTTGCACACCCTAGTTCGCTTTGGAGATCCCCACGATAATCCCTTTGTGACTAAGTTTGGGGGAGTGACTGGAAAATTGGTGATTGAAACCATAGATGGAGAAAAACAGCAGTTCTTAGCAACCCCAAAGGGGCTGAAAATTCAACTGATTAGGGATTTTCCCGCTCATAGCTATCTTCAAAAATGCTGCTTGGCCTTGACAACAGTAGGAGCTAATACAGCAGAACTGGGGGCCTTAGGTATCCCGATGATTGTCTTACTGCCGACACAACAACTGGACGCGATGCGGACTTGGGATGGTATTCCAGGGATTTTGGCTAATTTACCTTTAGTCGGTAGTCAGTTTGCCAAGTTGATCAATGCTAGGGTGGTTAAAGAAGGTCGCTTATTTGCTTGGCCGAATATTTGGGCTAAAGAGGAAATCGTCCCAGAATTGAGAGGAGAATTACAAGGGGATGAGGTAGCCGCATTGGTGTTAGACTGGTTGAGTCATCCTTCAAAATTAGATAAAATCCATCATCGTTTATTACAGGTTCGAGGAAGACCAGGGGCAGCGCAAAAAATTTCTCAACTCATCGAGCAACAGCTACGTCTAGCGATTAATTATTAAAATTTCCTGAGAAACGTTCCGAAGTAATCAGTTTAGGTAAAATGAGGTTATGAATGATTATCATTCGATAGAAAACCATAGCCAGTTTCACCAAAGATTGATGAAAAAAAAGTTATGTCTTAATTTTGTGCTAAAAATTACAATTTAACCTTTATATTAACTATTTTTGTCCCTGTTTCTTAACCAATCATCAATTAATGACTGAAAAAAGGGTTTCAAACCTCCAACTTGAGGGGTGGGTAATTCGCGCATTCGCGCATTCTAATTGACCTAATTTAAGAAGCTTATGATGCTAAACAAACAATATTTACCATTAAAAACAATTATCCTCGGCTTAGGGGTTAGTATTAGTTATCTATATCCACTAACTCAACCCACTTTAGCAGCTACCTTTCGTCTCTTTCCCGATGTATTTATCGACGAGACTCTCTTAGAAGAAACCCCAACCCCTGAAAAACTAATCGATCCTGCTCTTCTGAGTCAATTACTTTCTCAAGAAGGTACATTAGCCCTCTCTGAAGACCGTTCCAACTCCGATGGGATCAAAGAAGCCGTTTCAGGAAAATCGAATCTCTCCTTAGAATCAATTGTTTCCTCTTTAACCCAAATTAGTTTAGATAGTACCAGGGAAGAGAATTCCATACCAGAGGTTCCTATTTTACCTCAAGTGGCTGCGCCTGATATTTATAAAGGGATTTACGATTTTGGGACAACCTCTGCCGAAGAGTTAAGCGATCCCGTCACTATGGGGATTCTCCCCGTCCTCGACTTAGAACCGATTCCCACCCCCACCTTTAGTCGTAGTGTAGGAACCACTAGCAATGGGGTTCCTGGGATTGCCCGTCCAGGAATCTCTGGCCCCTCCTTGCCTCGTTTTGGTGGCCCTGTGGGGATAGCGGCCGGCCCTCTGGGAGGGTTGAATCAACCCCTCTCTCAAGTAGCACTGCCATCAGCGACAAGAGTTCAAGCAGGACGTTGGGGGGATAGTCAAGTGGATGTTTTCTTTGCTTCCTTACCCACAGCAAAAGTGGTAGATATCGATACATTTATGAGAACCATTTATCGAACCAGTCCCTCTGATATGATTAAAAGGATTGATGCCAGCTTGGATTTAACCGTTGATGCTAATTTTAATAGCATGCCAGCCGACATCTTTCCCCGCAATCCCATGCCCTCTGGCGGATTTAAGCAAAATCTGTAAGATCATATTGAGTGAAACCAATGTTGTGGATTAATGCCCTCTCAACTCGACCCTCTCTAGAAGCGGCTGTCACAGAAGTGATTCAAACCATTGAGAACACTTTGTCTGATTCTCCGGATCTCGGCATTGTTTTTATTTCTTCTGCTTATACCAGTGATTATTCTCGCTTGATTCCCTTAATTTTAGAAAAGCTCCCCTTACCTATTTTAATTGGTTGCGGTGGTGCTGGGATCATTGGGCAGAGGGAGACAAGGGAAGTTTGGGAGGTAGAAAATAGTCCAGCTTTGAGTTTAATGGTGGGTTGTTTGCCCAATGTAGAGATTAATCCCTTTTTTTTGAGTCCAGAAAGTTTACCTGATATGGATAGTTCCCCTGAGACTTGGCAAGGATTGGTGGGAGTCTCTCCCCAAAGTCAACCCCATTTTATTCTCCTATCAGATGCTTTTACCACCCGCATCAACGACTTACTGGCCGGTTTAGATTTTGCTTACCCCCAGTCAGTGAAAGTGGGGGGCTTAAATAGTAGTAGTTTAATGGGGGTTTCTGGCAGTTTATTTTATCATCAAACCGGTAACGCCCAATCAGGACTATATCATCAGGGAACAGTCGGGCTGGCCTTAAGTGGAGATATTAGCATAAAAACCATTGTGGCCCAAGGTTGTCGTCCCATTGGTGAACCTTATCAGGTGGTTCGAGGGGAACGTAATGTTATTTTAGAACTCTCTCAAAACGGTGAAACCCGATCGCCTTTGGAATGGTTACGGGAGTTAATGGAAACCTTGGAAGAAGGCGATCGTCAATTAGCCCAACATTCTCTATTTGTTGGTATGGTTCGAGATGAGTTTAAACAAGCGTTAGAACCTGGGGATTTTTTGATTCGTAATCTATTAGGAGTCGATCCCCAACTGGGGGCGATCGCCATGGGAGATCGGGTTCGTCCTGGCCAACGGTTACAGTTTCATTTACGGGATGCTAAAACGTCGGCCGATGATTTAGAATCCCTTTTAAAACAGTTTAACTCATCCCCTTCTATTTCAGGGGCTTTAATGTTTTCTTGTTTAGGAAGGGGACAAACGTTATATCAAAAACCTCATTTTGATTCTCAGTTATTTGCTCATTATTTTCCTGGGGTAAAGTTGGGGGGATTTTTCTGTAATGGAGAAATCGGACCAGTGGGTAATCAAACATTTTTGCATGGTTATACTTCCGTTTTTGCCCTTTTTAAGCAAGCAAATCAAAATGAATGAAATCACTTGATTCTACTTCTTTGGAAGTAGCTTTACAAAAAATTACGGCTCAATTAGGACAATTATTAAAGGTTGATTATTGTCTTTTACGTCCGTTTAGTTCAGATTGTTTGCTGAAAAAAAGTATTTTATATAAAAATAAAAACAAGGAAAATAGTGTTAATATTTGCATTTTAGAAAAAACAATTATAGCGATTAATAACATAGAAATAATTAGTTCTTTTGATGATTTTGTACCTTTCATTGAGGTTGAAAATGTTATCCAAAAAGAGAGAAAGAAAGCTTATAAAATTGCAAAAATTGGAGCGTCATTATTAATACCTTTGATTTTGGAAAAACGATTTATTGCTGTCTTAGGATTATATCATTGTTGTTCTTTTTATCATTGGCAAAATGAAGAAATTTCCATAACAAAAATGATTGCTGAACAAATAAGTTTAGCCATTTCTCAAGCCAAAGCTTATGAAACAGTTAGGTCTTTAGCACAACGAGAAGCGTTAATTAATCGTATTACTAATACTATCCGTTCTAGTCTCGATCCTCAACTAATTTTTACAGCGATTACTCAAGAACTGGGGAAAGGGTTAAAGGTAGATGGTTGCGCCCTTTCCTTATGGACAAAAAAAGATGAATTTGTCCAATGTGTGGGACTGTATGATCACAATAAAGGGAGTATTAAGACCTTTCCTCAGTCAGTGGTTCCTATTGCTTTAAACCCTGTTTTACAACAACTTTTATACAGTCAAAAACCAGTTGTTTTAGAAGATATGGATCATCATCCTGAGATGACTCAGTTTGATTTACCCCTACGAGAAACAGCTCAAGCTTTATTAATTGTGCCATTAATAGTAGATGAAGAGATTATTGGCAGTATTTCCCTACGACAAACGGTTTGTCCTCGTCATTGGTTAACCACAGAAATAGAACTTGCTCAAACAGTTGCCTCTCAAGCAGCGATCGCTGTTCAACAGGCCAGACTCTATGAGAAAACCAAACAACAGGCCGAACAGTTACAAAAGAGTGAACAAGAGGTGAAAAAATTGAATCAATACCTCACAGAATCGGTGTTAAAACGGTTTTTACCGGCATCAATGGTAAATAAGGTGGCCACAGGAGAGTTAAGTCT
The DNA here is from genome assembly GCA_051439445.1 of Crocosphaera sp. GTDB lineage: Bacteria > Cyanobacteriota > Cyanobacteriia > Cyanobacteriales > Microcystaceae > Crocosphaera. Next base: position 8,060 of record JBFRWG010000023.1, on the reverse strand, counting down.
TGATTTGACCCCTGAACCGCGTCTGGTGACCATTTTATTTACGGACTTGGTGGGGTATACGCTGTTAGCGAGTCATTTGGGAACGCAAGGAGTCGCAACTCTGCTTAATGAGTATTTAGAAGGGATGACGGCAGTGGTTTTCCATCATGGGGGAACGGTGGATAAGTTTATTGGGGATGCGGTGGTTGCGTTATTTGGTGCGCCGGAAGACTTACAACCACAAGAACAAGTTTGTCAAGCGATCGCTGTTGCGAGGGAAATGTATCAGCAGTTAGATACTTTAAATGAAAAATGGCAGTCTCAGGGATTAGTTGAGGAACCCATACAGTTTCGTTGTGGGATTCATCAAGGAATCGCAGTGGTGGGAATGTTTGGGGGAGGACAACGTTCTGATTATACGGCGATCGGATCAACGGTTAATATTGCTGCGAGATTACAAGAAGTGGCAGAGAGTGGCATGATTTTAGTTTCAGAAAGGGTTGCGCAATATTTAAACGCTGATGAAATAACAGCTATTGAACCTTTAGAATTAAAAGGGGTTGAAGAGAAAATTGAGATGTTTTCAGTAGCGGTTCAAGTTTGAAACCTATTCTTTATATGTACTTTAATTAATTTGATGTTTCTTTTTTTTATTCTGCGCTAGCGTTAAGGATGAAATCTCTATAAGATTATCTTTGCTTAGGATTTTCTTATGAGATGATTAGTGCGAATAAGTGAAATATATCATGACATCTCAACAACAACCAAAAGTTGATAGTTCACAACCATCAAATGAAATAGATACTCCTCAAGACATAATCGAAGAAAAATTCCCTCAAAAACCTCGTTTAAGTCTTTCTCAGATGATTTTAATCGCCTTGCTAGGCGGTATTATTTGCGGTCTTTTTTTTGGAGAATGGTGTGCTAATTTACAAATCATTGGTGATGTTTTTATTGGTCTTTTACAGATGACGGTGTTACCAGCTATTGTCTTTTCTTTAATTAGTGGAATTGGTAGATTAACCGTTGAACAAAGTACAAAATTAGCATCAAAAGCAATTTTAGTATTATTAATGCTTTGGGGTATTGATTTTATCACTGTTTTGTTAATTCCTTTCGCTTTTCCTACATGGCAATCTGCTTCTTTTTTTAGTACCAGTTTTATTGAAGAACCTAAATCAGTTGACCTGTTTGGGTTATTTATTCCCAAAAATCCTTTTAATTCTTTAGCTGATAATGAAGTTCCTGCGGTTGTTCTTTTCTGTATTTTTATGGGAATTAGTTTAATTACAATATGGGATATTATTACCAGTTGGCTTTTTAGTGTTATTCGGAAGTTCATCAGTTGCCATTCCATTTATGTTGGATTTAATGAGACTTCCTGCGGATATGTTTCAAGTTTTTGTTCTCACTGATGTCTTAATTGATCGATTAAGTAATGTGTTAGCTGCTGTCCATCTTTTTACCGTAGGAATCGTCACAACTGCTGCTTTATTTGGTTTTTTACAGATTCGTTGGAAGCGATTAAGAAACCTACTAATTAGTGGTCTAATTTTAGCCGTAATTGCTTTATTTAGTACCAAAATTTATCTCACTAACTCTTTAGCTGAATACGATAAAGATAAGATTATTGCCAATATGCAGTTATTACAACCATCTGTATCTAGTGTAATCGTTGAACCTGCTAAAAATCCTATTCCTTTAAAACCCAATCAATCACTGCTTAATCGAGTTCAACAACGGGGAGTTATCCGCATTGGTTATCTTCCTGATAACTTACCTTTTTCTTATACTAATGCCCAAGGAAAATTAGTTGGTTTTGATATTGATATGGCGCAAAGACTAGCGCAGGAACTTAACGTAACCGTTGAATTTGTTCCTTTTAAACTAGATAATCTCAATAGAGTTTTAAACGAAGATTATTTTGATTTAGGAATGTCAGGAATTTTAGGAACAGTACAAAGGTCTTATGAGGAAATTCGTTTTTCTGATCCCTATTTGAATGTGACAATGGCCTTAGTTGTTCCTGATTATCGAGATAAAGAATTTACTGATTTAGCTTCCATTAATCGCAGGGAATCTCTAAAAATTGGTATCACTGATAAACGATTATTCGGGGATAAAATCAAATTGTATTTACCCAATGCTGAAGTAGTTTTCTTAGACTCTCCCCGTGATTTCTTTGAGAAAAAAAATAAGGGAAAAGATGCTGATGTTCTCTTATCCAGTGCAGAAGCAGGAGCAGCTTGGACATTACTTTATCCTCGCTTTCAAGTAGTTAATCCTTTGCCTCGTCAAGTGGCTATTCCCTTAGTTTATCCCTTTAATGGTCATAATGATGCTAAGATGGACGAATTTATTGATCATTGGGTTGAACTAAAGAAATTAGATGGTACTATTAGTGAAGTTTATGACTATTGGATTTTGGGGAAAGGGAGTGAGAAAAAAGAACCCAGATGGAGTATTATTCATAATGTTTTAGGATGGATTTAATTAATGCTGAGTAATTAAAGGTGTCTCCAACCAAATTGAACGTTGTGGGACTTGGAGCTTATTTAGTCATGCTGTTTGGCAACGATGATAATGATCCTCTATTTTTACCCTGTTTTTGAACCTTATACCCCTCCATTACCCCCAGAAGCAACTCATAATGGTCACAGAGTGGTTTTAGGAAAACGGGTATTACAAGCAACAACAGACGTTTGGTTGGGTTGGACAACCATTGATGAACGACCGTTTTATGTTCGTCAAATGAAGAATATGAAGGGATCTATTCCCATTGAATGGTTGAAGGGATCGGTTTTTTTCATGTATGCTCGTGCTTGTGGTACATTACTGGCAAGATCCCATGCACGTAGTGGAGATATTGCTAAAATTGCTGGATATTGTGGCACCTCAAACGCTTTAGATGAGGTAATGGGAAACTGGGCTGAAGCTTATGGCAATCAAACAGAATAAGATCATGGTATTTTAGTTAAGGCCATCAGTAATGGTGAAATTAAAGCAGAAATAGGACTCTAGCACCTAAATAAAGGAAAAAAAAGTTGAGTGTTGTTTTGATAAGAGAATTTTCAAGCTTCTGTCAACGGTTGCCATTGTGAACATTTCCTTTAAAATTGAGAGAGTTTCTTGCTTTTACAGTATGAAGCAGAAGGCATACCTTTAGAGATCAAATTACTCTTTCAGTGGGTTTTAAGGGTCTCGGCTGTCCTAAAATGTGCTTCAACTACTATATCTATAGTTTTACCTCTTAACATCCCATCTATCCCATGACTCAAAGCTTAGAAAAATCATTAACCACTCCGACAACCCTGGTAGAATTATTACGTTTACGGGCAGAACAAACCCCCAACGGCCACGCTTATACCTTCTTGATAGATGGGAAAAGAGAAACCCCACCTTTAACATACGCAGAATTAGATCGACAAGCTCAGGCGATCGCCAGTTTATTACAAAAATACCAAGCACGCGGAGAAAGGGCTTTATTGTTATATCCTCAAGGGTTGGAGGTAATTGCAGCGTTTTGTGGTTGCTTATACGCTGGTGTGATTGCTATTCCGGTTCCTCCACCAGAATCGGGAAGACTCAAACGAACGTTACCCCGTTTAAGGTCTATTGTTCAAGATGCTAACGCAACCTTGGCCCTGACAACAGAAGCTATTTTATCCTTGGTGGAACAGGTAAAAGATGAGTTCCCTGAGTTTGAACAAATGAAGTGGATCGATACTGCAACAGTTGATCTATCGTTAGCAGACACCTGGGAAGATCCCAACGTGGATAAGGATGAATTAGCCTACTTACAATACACTTCTGGGTCCACTTCGACTCCTAAAGGGGTTATGTTATCCCACTTTAATTTAATCCACCATGCAGGGTATTTAAAGCGTGCCTGTGGCTATGATGAGCATAGCATTACCCATACTTGGATGCCTTATTTTCATGATTATGGTTTAGTAGAAGGAATGATGGTTCCTCTGTACAATGGAACTCCTTGTTATGTGATGTCTCCTTTCTCGTTTATTAAACGTCCCATTCAATGGTTACGCAATATCACTAAATACAAGGTGACTCACTCTCAAGCACCGAACTTTGCCTATGATCTCTGTATTCGTCGGGTAAAAGGGAAAGATATCCCTCAACTGGATTTAAGTAGTTGGCAAGCGGCCGGAAATGCAGCCGAACCCATTAATCCTAGGGTGATGATGGAGTTTGTGGAAACTTTCTCTGCTTGTGGGTTTGCCTGGGAAACTTTTGCCCCTGCTTATGGGTTGGCAGAATATACATTGTTAGTCTCTAATAAACCCAAAGGCACTCATCCTGTTTTTGCCTGTTTAGATACTTCTGCTTTGGAACAGGATAAAATTGTTGATGCTAACCCTGAACAGGAAAAAGGAACTCGCATTATGGCTAGTTGTGGTCGGTTGGTGTGTGAGACGAAACTAGCGATCGTTAACCCTGATACTTTGAAACGTTGCGCTGAGGATGAAGTGGGAGAAATCTGGGTGTCTGATCCGAGTATGGCACAGGGTTATTGGCAACGTAACGATGCGACAGAAGAGACGTTTCAAGCTTATATTGATGGGACGCAAGAAGGTCCATTTTTGCGGACGGGAGATTTAGGGTTTTTTAAAGAGGGAGAACTCTATATTTCTGGACGGATGAAGGATTTAATTATTATTCGAGGGACTAATCATTATCCTCAAGATATTGAGTGGACGGTACAACATCTTAATCCTGTGTTTCGCTCTGACTATGGGGCCGCTTTTTCTGTGGAAGTTGAGGGGGAAGAACAATTAGTGATTGTTCAAGAATTAGAAAGACGTAGCGGAGAGTTGGATTTTGAGCAGTTATTGGGAGATATTCGTCAAGAAATTGCTGAAGAACATGAAATCCAAACCTATGCGATCGTTTTAGCTAAGTCAGGAACCGTCTTAAAAACCGCAAGTGGTAAGATTCAACGTCGTGGTTGTCGTCAAAATTTCTTGAATGGTACTATCAATATTGCTGCGGTTTGGAGTGATAATGCTGAGGTGATGAACAAGTTTTCTGGTTGACACTCCCACCGTTAAACTCTATCGCGTTATAACGGGGGATTGTTGGTTCACAGACTCGCCATCACTTAGCAGGATTGCTCCAACTAAGCCAGAGGGCAAATCTCCCCAAGCTTTAGATACCGTATGCCCTACCGTACTTAATCCTATTGAGAGGATGTTTTTTGCTGCGTTAATGTCTCGATCTTCAACAGCTTAGAGTTATTTTTTGAGGATGTTCTAAACCGGCATTTAGAAAACCTTTCAATCAATGGTAAGACCAAAAGCTCAATGAAACGCAAGGTTAATAAGAGCCGATTTGGTATGACAAAAAGTATGGAGCGATCGCTTTTATGTTTTAGCGATCGCAGATCAATCAAAGGAAAATTTAAACCCTTCTATTTATTACGTTTAGACAGTTTTTTCTTACAGAAACCACTAATACCCATAGCCATTCCTAAACCTAAAATAGTGACACCATAAGAGGGTTCTGGAACTGAGGTAAGTTCAGCATTAGTAAGTTCAACATTTTCAACCCAAAGAGCAGAACTGGTGATAAAATCTCCCTGATCAATAAGACCCAATCCCACTGTAACCGTTCCAGTCGTATCAAAAGTGTAGGTAAAAGTGTCTTGTCCTATGACACCTGTTCGTTCGATAAAGTTAGCGGTTCCAGGCGCACTAATACCAGGAACAAAAAAGATACTATCGAAGCTATTAGTATCAGCAAGGGTGATAATGGTATCGTTAATGGTTACAAATGCGTAGTCATTATTATTCAAATCAGGTGTGACATGATTGGTCAAGAAAACCCAATCAAAACTTAAGGTATCTCCTTGCTTAACATCCAGTGAAGGAAAGATTGCAGCAGATCCTTCAAAACTGTCTGGAAAACCCGTTAAACTGAACAAATTAAGTCCCAAAGAACTTTCTAAAAGGAGTGAAGAAACAGGATTATTCCCTGAAGTATTATAGTCAATGTTGAGATCATCATCAAAAGGGGTACCGTCTCCATCAATATCTTCAGTGTTAGCATTGGTTAACCAAGCTTCATCGGATGATTCTATTAACACATCACCCAGAGTTGTAGCAGTGTTTAAATCAAGACTCGCAGCATAGTTAGAACTGACAAAAGTAAGACCGAAAGCACTTAATAGACTAGCAGTTAAAAAAGAAAGTTTCATGTTAGGTAAAATGGGTAGGTAAACTATTTAGACAGAGTAATACAAACTCAACAAGCTTTTTTGCAATCAAGTTGAGTAGAGAAAAAGAAAAGAGCAAAAAATCAAAAATATTCAATTTTCACCCTAATCTTTTTGATACCATTTTCATTGACTTAGACTACAGAGGTTTATGTTGTAGGGGTCAACGGCCGTTCACCCCTACACTGAATGTGTAGCCAGACTTTTTGAAATTGGGATAAGAGATTCAACGATTAGATTTAAACTAGAATATTACTAGCATTCAAATCGTTAGCTGTGACATTTTCTAGGGTGATTAAGTTGGAAAAGACCCCAGACAACATATCACCAACCGGATTAACGCGAACTTGAGTATCAGCACCCACTTGAACCAGTTCCACATAATCTTCAAAAGGAGTGCTACTACCATAATTTGGACCAGAAAAAATTGCGCTGAGGTCAATGAAATCATCTACTCCAAAGTCGGTAATGGTATCAATTCCATCACGGAAACTGTTATAAACAAAGGTATCACTACCACCATTTCCCGTTAAATTATCTGCTCCTGACATTCCAATGAAGACATCATCATTCGATGTTCCTAAAAGATTATCCTGTTGATTAGTGCCAGTGGGGGTGATATCAAGGGTCTCTAGTTCAACGTTTTCGTGAATGTCCTTGGCAACCATCAAAACTGATCTCACACCATCTGCTCCAGCGACTCCAGCTACATCGGTAAAGGTGACTTCAAACGTATCGGGTGCTATCATACTTGCCTGTAGGATTTCTCCTGTATCATCCGTATCACCATCCCCATTAACATCAAATAACACGTCAACTCTTTCTACACCAGAATCATCTGTCACGGTTAAAGTAATGGTCAGGTCACTACCCACAGGAAGCGTGGTATCTGATGATAGGGATTCAATGATTATCGTGGGTTTATTTTCTTCAGGACGAGGATTGTTAAACCTCTCAAAATCCTGAGCACCTGGTTCTGGTAGATGATCAACGTGTGAAGCTCCAGCACCCCCTAAACCCAGCACGAAACTATTACCCAAATGAATAGGGGAATTGAAAAAATCAAGCTCAATGTTTGCCCAGTCGTCGAAGGTATTATCTGTATCCCCAGAAAAGCTGTCTACATCGGTGTCGCCATTAATTTGGTGAACATAACTCATTATGCTACGATACGTATCCGCCAGCTTACTCTCGTGATCCGTTCCACCATGTCTTAAACCGAAATTATGACCTATTTCATGAGCTAATGTCTGAAACTGATACAATACGCTATTCGATGTAAAACCACTATATCCCAGGAAACGGCCATTCTCGTCGTCTACCGAAAAGGTACCAAGGGTCATCATAAAATCATTCCCGGGTACATCGTTTAAATCGGAACCCCCACGAAATGTGACTTCTCCCTGACCTGATGAATCTCTAAAGACAACAAACTTACTGGTGGTATCAGGGGGAATTTCCCACTTTCCACCCAGTCGTGCTCCTTTTGAAATAGCTAGGTCCATGCCTCTTAAGCGACGGATTTGACCCTCGCCTTTCCCTTCAACAATTTTCACCGCGCCTCTATAAGGGAGAGTAACTGGGGACTCTAAATAACTGTAGTCGTTGATTTTATCATTATAAGTCTTTTCTACATCAAAGATAAATCTGTCCTTAAGGTGTTCTAGCCCCCTAAAATCGCTCAAGACTGCATAGTGAAATGCCAATTCTCTTGCTCTAAGATTATTATCCTAAAATGTCGGATTGAAGACCCTCGGTTTTACCGACGGGATGAAAATCCGACCAATATATAAACCTATGCTTGGTGCGCGTGCTGGTTCCTGCAAGAACCTCCGAACAGTTCGCTCCG
>JBFRWG010000022.1:0-14713 GCA_051439445.1 Crocosphaera sp. | reverse complement strand
AGATATCACCTTTATATTCTAAAAGTATTAGAAATTGACCCCAAGCTACATCGCTGATTTGCTTAGATAGCTTACGATTTTTGACCATCCCTTTGATATTTAAGTCCTCACAACTAATCACTTGGTTTTCGTTGGTTAGTTTAAGACTTATTTTATGTTGATAGTCCAATCTTTGATTGGCAACTTTTTCATGAATTTTAGCTACTTTAACTCTAGCCTTTCTTCTATTATTAGAATCTTTGGCTTTTCGACTTAACTTCCTTTGTCTAATTTTTAACCTTCTTAACGAACGTTGAAAATAACGGGGATTTTCAAAGTTTTCAGGTTTACTGGTAATACAAAAATCTTTAAGTCCTAGATCCATCCCAATCTTCTCACCATTCAAAGGAACTTTTGGGATATCTAAATCGGTAACAATTGAAGCAAAATATTTTCCTGATGGAGTTTTACTAATGGTTACATTTTTAATTTCTCCTTCTATTTCTCGATGAATTACCATTTTGATAGGAGACATTTTAGGGAGTTGTAACTTTCCGTCTTTGGTAATAGAAAAATGTTGAGGAACACGAAAAGATTGTCGATTAGACCTCTAGCATAGGTTATCTATTTTATGCCAAAAAGTTAAGTTTTATGTGGACTCCGCAACGGTGCGGTTTATATTCTGGTCGGTCATTCATGAGGTCGCGGATTTGTCGTCGTACGGCAAATCATTCGAGCGACCGTCCCCACCTTGTAGAAGGATGGGGTATTCTGCCCGACATTAGGATAAAAACCAAAAAAATCAACAGTTCTCGAAACAGACTGTTGATTTTTGTGAAAAAGAAGCAGATGCTTTTAACAATTTTAAAATGAACTGTATTCGCCACATTTATGCCATATTTTGCAGTTGTTTGGTTTCAAGTTGGTCTAATGTCATATCGGGTGACTCTGTCCTTTGATATTTAATCAAGTTGGCTAATTCTTGTAGTTGACTAATCGCTTCGGCTCCTTCTAGTTTCATGAGTTCGCGATCATCACGCATTTCTGTCCAAGTGATGCCATAGTCTGATACTAAAAAGCGGATCAGATGATCTTTCCCAAGACTCACCATAAATGAAGCACTATTCATCTGATCTCCACAAGTATAACAAGAGGCTAAATAACCTCGATTTTCAAGCACAATAGCTAACGCTTGGAGGTTCATTACTAAGTCTTTGACAAAATCACGATGTTGTTGGGCTAATCGAGTAAACACGTTTCTTCCTCCTGGTAACACTCCTCATTATAAAACCTTAATACTTTTTTAAGATTTTGATTTTGTTGTTTAAGCTACAGTTTTAATGTAAGGTAGTAGAATTCATAAGATAAACTCATCAACGACTAGATTAACCTAGTTTTTCTGACTTGCCTAGTATCAGGGGTTACACTAAATAAATTGTCCTATTCTCTTTACATTTTTATCATCAAGATAAATGCTCTTAAAGGTCTGTTGAATGGGGGTTTGAGCAACATTTAGCTTTTCTTAAAAAACTTAATATCTAGGAAAAAAACTTTACATTTACTATTTTTATTATTGGTATAGATAAAAATAATTATTAGCTTAATCTTTTCTTAACTACTTGGCAAAATGGGCATCTGTTGGTAAGCTCTATCAATAAAATTGCTTAATTATTCCTGTGTGTTGAGGGGTTCATGAAAGTCTCTAACTATCGTCCCTGGTTATTTATCTTAGAATTTTTGTTAATTACGAATGCCATCGCTATTGCGGCTGGTATTGGGTTTGGTGCAGCCCTACGACTCAACCGACCTGAAGAACCTGGGGCTACTGTACTACATTCTGAGCAATCGTTCCCCCCACGTCAAGATTGGCCAGTGGGAGATTATCGTTAATGATAACATGAAATGCCTGTAAACTATCCCAATTGTAGCATTAGCTTAGTTGGGATAGTTTACTCCATACAATTAAAAACTGCTATGAGAATAACAACAAAATTGTAAGAGGCAAAATTAAGCTAAAATATGGGAGTGTAATCAATCAATTATTACTAATGGAAACATTAACATCCCTAGGCTTTTCCTCTTATACACAATGGTCTATTTTTGCGACAATTTTCTTTTTCTTATTAGCTGTTATTGCCTTTATTTTTCGTTGGGGTATTCGTTTTCGCTTAGTGGGAATTACTGGTTTTATGATTGTGTTAACAGTGGGGCTATTTGGTTTAGGGTTAGGGTTATTTGAACGCACAGAAATTCCTGGAGCAGTTCGCTTTTCTAGAGTCTATGATAATGGAGGGAACCAAGTAGTAATTGTTGTTAATTCATCTATTACGAGAACTCAATTAGAAGCGACCCTCAAACAAGCAGCAAGTGACTATTTTTCCTATGGAAGAACAGCAGGAGACGATAATAAATTAACCATTCGTGCAAGAACATTGGTACATCCTGATCCCGGATTAAGTTTCCCATTATATCTAGGTCAAATCAAGCGATCACTATTGGTTAGAGAGGATAAAAATATGGAGATTTATATTTTTGATGAGGCGATGAATAAGTTATCTAACTATCAAGAAATACCTAAGGGTTAATTGTCGATAATCTAATTCGATCTTCATCAAAAGAAATTGTTTGTTTTCCTATTGTTACTTTAGCTGTTATCCCCGCTCCTTCAACGTTTAGAGGAGGCGGGGCTTTCTTTTGCACCGTCATAATTACAAAAAACTCTTGTCCACCTGTTGCCATAATTTTAGTTCCTACTTTAGTTTTTTGGGTTGTTATTTGAACAGATTGAGGAACAATAAAGGTTCCTTTCATGGTTGCTTGGTTATTACCTTTGATCAGAAAACTATTGTTAGTAACAGTAACATTTCCTGCTGTGTGCATAATCCATATTTTTTCATTAAATTCTTTTGCTTCATTATTGCCTAAAAAGCGATCAACTAAGACAAATAAACCAGGAACCCCAGAAGCTTGACTATAATCTACAGCAAAAGAACGTAGGTTCGCAAGACCAAGAGGGGGATCACTATTTTTACGCCAGTTTGTATTTGTTTGTAAACTAATAATTCCTGATCCGTCAGGGTTAGAAACAAAAAAGAGAGGTTTAGAGGTTCTCCAGGGGGAACTTTTGGGTAAAATAACAACATTTTCTTGCTCCCATTGTGCTTTAGACTCCCCTGCTTTGGCCCAAGTTTCTCCTAGGCCAGAAATACGAAAACTTCCCACATCAGGAAAATGCCAAGTTCCCCTCATTGGTTGTTGTTTTAAGTAGATATTAGCCACAAAATCATCTTTATTTTTCCATTGATTTCTGAAGTTATAAAACCCTTTTTCTTGATCAATTAAAATATGATCAAATATAGAAATTGGATTTTCTCCTTTCAAAAAATTTTGTTTATTATAGTAAGCCAAAATAAAAGGAGCATGATAAGGACTATTAATGCCAAAATTCTTATTACCTTGAAGTCCTAAAAACTGTTCAAAAATTGGAGTAATTCCCGGTAAAATTTGTCGAGGAATAGTTACTAAACCAACGGAAAAAAGTGAACCTTCTGCATAGTAGCGGTGTCGTCCATAAGGGTTTATATTTAACTGATTATTATCGGGGATTATCCGCATAATATAATGGGGTAAAATCCATTGAGGAGAAGAACCAATTACTAAATCTTTTCCCATTACATTACTATAGGCTTTTAAAAAAGGAAATACTGTTAAAACTAAGGGTTCTGTGGTGTAATGATCTCCTTCACTACCGAAACCACGATCACCAATAGCACTGGTCAAATAGCGTTTAATATTTCGTTCTGCCACTCTCATAAAATGATAAATTTTATCATTATCTAAATTAGGTTCATTTAAAATAGCTAAAGCAGCTAATCCTGCTGCTCCTCTTGCTCTTGCATTCCAATTACTTGCTGCATTACTATTCCATCCATTTTTTGGAGAATCACCTTTAACTAATTGAGCAATTTGTCCGGCCAACCAAGCGGTTATGGTGTTAATTTTTTCTCGCTCCCAAAGAGGATAACAAAAGTCATAAGCTAAGGCTACTCCCGCAACAATAGGAGAGCGTTCTAGTAGTCTTTTTCCAGGATTATTCATCGATTTTTTGACTAATTTCCAGCCTATTTCTGCCATTTTTTTATCATTATTAAGTAAGGCCAAAAAACAGTAACCAGTTGCATGATAACCACCATTTGGCACATAACCATCATAATAAATAGGTTGTTGTAATGTGGTTTTTAATTGTTGAATAATGGCTTGTCCTTCTGGAGTTTGTACTGTTTCTTTAAGAGTTGATAATTCATGGTTCCGAAAGATAAGACGGGGATGTTCGTTCGGGGCTAAAGGTTGATGATTTGTAATAGGATTTGGCCAAAAAGGTTTCCTCTCTCCAGTGACACTTCCCTGAATAAAGTTTTGTTTATAATTTCCTTGATAACTGCCTATAATTTTATTTTCTTGAGGAACTAATTCAATATTATAGACAGCTTGTGATATTTCAGAATTCCAAGGATGAGATTGAATATTCATAACAATTTTGAATCGCCAAGCTTCTTGTTTTTTATAAGATTCAATACTTTTTATATTAACTTGATCTAAGCTATTTTTTTTGATAGTTCCTTTGTGGTCAACATCTTGATTGAATTTTTTAGCGTATCCCCAAACTTCTGGTTCACATTTACCTTTATTACATACTAAATCTAAGGTTATATTTTGATAAACAGGTTTTTCCTCCCATAGTTTCCAAACCCCATGTTTTAAGGTTAAATGGATATTACCAGACAGTTTGTTTATGTCAAAAGAATATAAAATAGTAGCGTTGGATCCTCCTAGGAAAAACATGCTCAAAGGTAGTAGTAGTAAATAACCCTGTTTCATTGACTTGATATAATTTAGATTCTTTGCGTATAATCTAAGTATAGGAAATTTTGACGTTACTTTCAGAGAAGATTATATCTTCTTTGCAATTAGAGACTTCATGAAACAATCTTCTTCTTTAAACCATCCTATTGTTGAACAAAGTTTTGCGATTATTGATCAAGAAATTGTTCAACATAATCTTAGTCCTTTAGAGTATATAATAGCTCGTAGAGTCATTCACTCAACGGCTGATTTTGAGTTTATTAATTTGGTTAAGTTTAGTCCTAATGCTATTCCCATAGGTATCAATGCTTTAAAACAGAAAATACCGATCATTACTGATGTGACAATGGTAAAACAAGGGATGATTAATTTAGTTAATAAAACCTTCAATAATCCTATTATTACAGCAGTAGAGAAAGGGGAGCATCCTCTTCCTGGAAAAACTCGAACCGAAACAGGTTTATTATCTTATTCTGAACAGTATCCTAAGGGTATTTATGTTATTGGAAATGCCCCAACTGCCTTAATCGCATTATGTAAACAAATCGAGAAAAAAAAGATACAACCTAGTTTAATTATTGGGTGTCCTGTTGGCTTTGTTTCTGTGTTAGAATCTAAAGCAATGTTAGATGAGATTAATGTTCCTAAAATTATGGTAAAAGGTAGAAAAGGAGGGTCTTCTGTAGCTGCTGCCATTATTAATGCTTTACTGATTTTAGCTTGGGAAAATAAATAAGAAGTTCTATAAAGTAGCAAATTTTAGTAATAATAGTTAATCATGATCAAAGTAATAGGAATTGGATTAGAGGGAAGAGAAAGTTTAACACAAAAAACACAAAAAATTATCGATAATGCTGATTTTTTAATAGGAAGCGATCGCCATGTAAACTATTTTATTAATCATCCAGGTAAGAAAGTTATCATTAGAAATTTTTATGAAGATATAAACACCTTAAAAAAACTCAAAGAATATCATCAATCTATCATTATTTTAGTAAGTGGTGATCCCCTATTTTTCGGTTTAGGACGGTTATTGTTAGAACAGTTTGATGCTGAAGAATTAGAATTTTATCCTCATATCAGTTCCATCCAATTAGGATTTAGTCGTGTAAAAATTTCCTGGAATGATGCTAAACTAATTAGTGGTCATGGTCGTCATTTAGATGAATTAATTTCCAGTTTACAAAAAGGAATAGAAAAAATAGCGATTCTAACAGATCAAAAGAATAATCCAGCAGCGATCGCCCATCTTTTATTAAGTTTAGATATAGCAGTTAATTATGATATTTGGGTATGTGAAAATTTAGGCGATACTGATGAAAAAGTTAACTGTTTTACCCCTCAAAAATTAGCGAATCTAGACAATCATCAATTTTCATCGCTTAATTTAGTTATTTTATTGCGTAATGATGATAGTGATTTAGACAAAAAACAACTCAGTAAATTACCTATTTTTGGCATTGAGGATAAATATTTTTTAACCTTTAAAGATCGCCCTGGACTCATGACAAAACGAGAAATTAGAATAATAATTTTAGGAGAATTATGTTTAAAAACACAACAAATTATCTGGGATATTGGCGCAGGGACCGGCTCAGTTTCTATTGACATTGCCCGTTTATGTCCTAATAATAAGGTTTACGCAATTGAAAAAACAGCAATGGGAATTAATTTAATTCATAAAAATTGTCAAAGATTTCAAGTCAACAATATAATCTCAGTACAAACAAAAGCACCTGAAAAATTACAAGAATTACCTAATCCTCATCGAATTTTTATCGGAGGAAGTGGTGGAAATTTAATTGAAATTTTAGATATTTGTAAGCAAAAATTAGCAAAAGATGGCATCATTATTCTAGCTTTAGCAACCTTAGAAAATCTAGTGATATGTTTAGATTGGATTAATAAAAATAGCTGTAAGTATCAATTATTAAATGTTAATATATCTCGTTCTCTTTCTCTTGCTAACTTAACCCGTCTATCTCCTTTAAATCCTGTTTTTTTAGTTAAGATATATGAAAAGTAACACATCTTTCCACAGTGTAACCAGAAAGGATACTTGTGTTACAGTAAACTATTTTCATCAACTTAGACTACAGATGTTTATATCCCACATTCCGCACATCTTTCGTCGCAAAAAAGATTATGGCTTGGAACCCTGCTAAAAAGGAACACTGCTCTACGTAGTCCCAAAAATAACTGGGATTTTTGGACATCATTGCCAGAGGCATTACATCAAATTACTATTACCATGAGCGATCGTGGTATTCCTGCTACCTACCGCCATATGAATGGTTATGGAAGCCATACATTTAGCTTGATTAATAGTAATAATGAGCGTTTTTGGGTTAAATTCCACTTTAAAACCCAACAAGGGATTAAATGTTTAACTGATTCTGAAGCAGAAGCTCTCATTGGCAAAGATCGTGAGAGTCATCAAAGAGACCTTTTTCAAAGTATCGAAGATGGAGATTTTCCCAAGTGGACACTCAAAATTCAGATTATGCCTGAAGCCGATGCCTCAAAAGTCCCTTATAATCCCTTTGATCTGACGAAAGTTTGGCCTCATAAAGACTACCCATTGATGGAGGTAGGAATATTAGAACTAAATCGCAATCCTGAAAACTTCTTTGCTGAAGTTGAACCATCTGCCTTTAATCCCGCTAATATCGTGTCTGGGATTGGGTTTTCCCCTGATAAAATATTACAGGGACGTTTATTTTCCTACGGAGATGCTCAACGCTATCGTTTAGGAGTGAATCACCATCTAATTCCAGTTAATGCGCCTCGTTGTCCTGCTCACAGTTATCATCGTGATGGTTCAATGAGAGTTGATAGTAATTATGGTAGCACTCTGAGCTACGAACCTAATGATCAAAATGAATGGGCAGAACAACCTGATGATGCTGAACCTCCTTTGTCTATTGAAGGTACAGCCGCTCATTGGAATCACAGGGAGGATGACGATTACTTTTCTCAAGCGGGAAATTTGTTCCGAATTATGACCTCCTCAGAACAGCAAAGGTTGTTTGAAAATACTGCTCGCAGTATGGATAGTGTACCTCGTGACATTCAAATGCGTCACATTCGTCATTGTCTCAAGGCCGATCCTGCTTATGGTGAGGGAATCGCTAAGGCGTTAGGAATCGCATTAAGTGAAATTTTCCAAGGGGAATAATTAATCTGCTTGACATACTCCACTTGCTGAAGAGGAGTGGATTCTTCCATGATCCTATTTTCTGATATCCCCTAAGCTATTCTTACGGACTAAAATCACTACTAAGTTGTGATTTTAGTCCCGTATAAATGATTAACTTCTTTGATGTTATTCATTATGCCTTCTTTTTCTTAGCTTTTTGTTTTTCCCGTTGTTTAGCTCGTTTTGCAGCAGCTTTCGCTTCCTTTTCTGCACGGATTTTTTCTTGTTCTGCTTTGACTCTTTCCTCCTCTTTTTTTTCTAAATAATAATAATAGTTTCCTGGATAAACAATTAATTCTCCATCACGAAGTTCCACAATTTTATTAGCAACTTGAGAAATAAAATAACGATCATGAGACACTAATAAAACTGTTCCTTCATACTTAGATAAAGCATTTTCTAACATCTCTTTAGCAGGAATATCTAAATGATTAGTTGGTTCATCTAACACCAATAAATTAGCAGGTTGTAAGAGCATTTTAACCAAAGCTAAACGGGCCTTTTCTCCACCACTTAAACCCTCAACCTTTTTAAACACCGTATCTCCACTAAATAAGAAGCGGCCTAAGAGACTTCTTACCTCAACATTTTTCCAGTCAGGAACTTCATCATGAATCGTATTCATAACAGTTTTACTCAAGTCTAAGGCCTCCGCTTGATTCTGTTCAAAATATCCGGGAAGAATATTATGTTTACCTAAAGTAACCATGCCTTCGCTGGGGTTTTCTAGACCCATAATTAAACGGAGTAACGTCGATTTTCCTGCACCATTAGGTCCGAGAAAAGCAATGCGATCGCCTCTTTCAACGATTAAGTTTGCACCCAAGAAAAGAATCTGTTCATCATAGACATGAACTAAATCCTTAATAATAACCACATCCTTGCCACTTTTAGGGGCTGGAGGAAACTCAAAAGTAACCGTTTTTAATTCAGCAATGGGAGCTTCAACTCTTTCCATTGAGTCTAGTTGTTTTTCACGGCTTTTTGCTTGGGTACTACGAGTCGCACTGGCTCGGAAACGATCAATAAAAGCTTGTTGTTTTTGAATTTCTTTCTGTTGCCGTTCATAGGTATTTTCTTGAATCTCTCTGCTTAAGGTTTTTTGTTGAATATAATCTGAATAGTTACCGATATAAGTTGTAGAAATTCCTCTCTCTGTTTCCACAATTTTTGTACAAATTTTATTTAAAAATTCCCGTTCATGGGAAACAATCACCATCGGAATATTCAGACCTTTGAGATACCCTTCTAACCAGTCAACCGTTTCATAATCTAAATGGTTAGTCGGTTCATCTAAGAGTAATAAATCAGGCTCTTGTAAGAGGATTTTTCCTAAACTCATACGCATTTGCCAGCCACAGCTAAAATCACTGACAAGACGCTCACTATCTTCTACTTCAAACCCCATTTCTGGCAACATTTTGGCAATTTCTGCCTCTAAAACATAACCATCTAGGGCTTCAAATTTCCGTTGTAACTTATCTAATTTATGAATTAAATCATCCAATTCATCAGTTTGTGCCGTTTCCATTTGTTGCGTTACATTTGCCAACTCATCTTGTATATAATTAGCCTCAGAAAACACAGTCCAAAACTCCTGATTAACGGTCCGACTGGGTTCAACTTCAAACTCTTGGGTTAAATAACCAATCTTGAGACTAGCAGGGCGAACCACCTCCCCAGAAGTGGGTTCTATCTCTCCTTTAATAATTTTCAGCTGAGTGGATTTTCCGGCACCATTTGCCCCCACTAAACCAATACGTTCTCCTGGGTTAACTTCCCAAGTGACATCTTTCAATACTTCTGCGCTAGGGTAAATTTTACTAATTCTTTCGAGTCTAAGCATTAATTGTCCTAATGAATAAATTTGTTAAACGAAAATTATTGATTTCATCAACATTGTAAACAATCTTGTCCCCAAAAACTGTGGGATTTGTACCTCTTTTTCCATCAGTCCATGAACATTTGGCCCCTGAGGGCCAGAAAAAACTTGCGAATCTTCTAGCCAAGATATTGCCATTCGTCCCCATTCAGGTTAATCTGTGCGTAATTATAACAACCATTACCTAGATAAGCTTAAAATTAAGATGGAACAACGTGGCGTAACAATTTGGTTTACTGGATTAAGTGGGGCTGGCAAAACGACCATTACCCGTGCTTTAGAAACAAAACTCAGAGAGGCTGGCTATCCTTTAGAAATACTAGATGGGGACATTGTCAGAACTAACCTGACTAAAGGTTTAGGTTTCTCCAAAGAAGATCGTGACACCAATATTCGTCGTATTGGTTTTGTCTCTCACTTGCTTACCCGTCATGGTGTGATTGTCTTAGTTTCTGCTATTTCTCCTTATCGTGACATTCGAGATGAGGTAAGAGGTAAAATAGGAGACTTTGTGGAAGTGTTTGTTAACGCACCTTTGAATGTCTGCGAAGATCGAGATGTTAAGGGGTTATATAAACGGGCCCGCGCAGGGGAAATTAAATCTTTCACCGGCATTGATGATCCTTATGAACCCCCGTTAAACCCCGAAGTAGAGTGTCGCACTGATCTCGAAACCTTAGAAGAAAGTGTCAATAAAGTTTGGCACAAACTCGAAGAAATGGGTTATCTGGCTAAACCAGTAGCGGTTTAAACAGTCTCTTCTGAAGTGATATGATAATTTAGCGTCACTTCAGAAATCCCCCTAATTCAGATGAGTTCAACCCAATTTTGGTCTGAAGTCTTAAACTTCTCTCAACAGACTACTACAACGATCGCCGAGCAACTGATGGCCAAAGCGGGCAACATTTCCCCCACTGCTAAAGACGACGGTTCTTTGGTCACCTCGGCAGATCGTTGGGCGGATCAAACCATCCGAGAGGCGATCGCCTCAACTTTTCCTGAACATGGCATTTTAACGGAAGAAACGACTCATATCTTCCCGAATCAAGATTGGTGTTGGATCGTTGATCCCATTGATGGAACCACGAACTTTACGAGAGGAATTCCCATTTGGGCTATTTCCTTGGGTTTATTATATCGGGGAACCCCTGTTTTTGGCTTTGTTTATGTTCCCCCCCTAAAACAGTCTTTTTATGGTTATTGGTATGGGGACACAGGGTTAACCGGACCGACAGGGGCCTATTGTAATGGTCAACCCATTCATAGCAGTAAAGATACCCCTACAAACAGTCATTTATTTAATCTTTGCGCCCGTAGTCTTAAAGTTTTACAGAAACCTTTTCCCTGTAAAATTCGCATGATTGGGGTAGCCAGCTATAATTTATTATTAGTGGCTTCAGGGGCGGCGATCGGTGGGGTAGAAGCGACTCCGAAGGTATGGGATATTGCGGCGGTTTGGGTGATTGTTCAAGCAGCCGGTGGGGTGTTTCTCTTCTTAGAAAATGAGCCGATCTTTCCCTTGACAATTGGCAAAGACTATGCTAGAAAATCTATCCCTTCTTTAGCGGTGAATCAGTCTGAGTTTGTGGCTTTATTTAAACCTTTAGTGGAATGTATTTTATAGATGGTGGAACGTAAAGTTATTCAGTTATCTAATGTGGAATTATCTTGTTTAGAATGGAAGCAAGGAACGGAACCTTTATTATTATTACATGGGTTAGCGGATCATGCTTGGGTTTGGTCTAGTTTGGGGGATTATTTAGCAGAAAGTTATCATATTATTGCCCCTGATCTTAGAGGACATGGGGATAGTAGTAAACCGAAAAAAGGTTATAAATTTTCAGATTATATTGATGACTTAAACGAATTAATGGATTATTTGGGCTGGAAATCGGCTCATATTTTATCTCATTCTTGGTCAGCTAAACTAGCAGGTATTTGGGTAACTCAACAACCTGAAAGATTCAAAGATTTAATCTTAATTGATCCCTTTTTTATCGACAAAATGCCTTCCTTTTTTCAACTAACTTTTCCTATTCTTTATAAAGTATTGCCTTTTTTGAAAGCAATGGGACCCTTTAATAGTTATGAAGAGGCGGAAAAATTGGCCCGTAGTTTAAAACAATATCGAGGATGGAGTCCTTTACAAACAGAGGTATTTAAGTTAGGAATGGAGGAAAAAAATGAGGGTAAATGGGGCAGTAAATTTATTAAAGAAGCGAGAGACGAGATTTTTGAAGAAGTGATGAAATATGCGGGATTAACTGAACCCATTCATATTCCTACCCTATTTATTAAACCTGAAAAAGGATTAAATCGAACAGCTTGGCAACTTAAACCCTATCACACCTATTTAAAACAGTTAACCATTGCAGAAGTTCCTGGAAATCATTGGGCTTTTTTAGTAGAACCTTATGCTTTTAATGAGACGGTTAAAAACTTTTTAGAGAAGTAGAGTGGGTTAGACGACTATAAGTACCTGGACAAAAATAAACGTTACTTGTGTTGGTTAAGCAGAGGGGGCAGAGGGGGCAGAGGAAGCTCCAGGAGGCAGGGGAAGATGGATTTACTAGAGTAATTTTAACGTTTACTGATTAAGCGGATTTGATATGACCGACCATTTTAGTTAAAAAAATACACTTTTTCGGCAAGGTGGGCAACGTTTTCTAGATCATAAGTAGTCCAGATCAATGTCTGATTTGCCCACCCTACTCTCCAGGTTTAATTGTATTAAACCCCTACAGAACTTGCGCCCTCAACCAAGCAACAGGAAGATAAAGCATCTTCTTTGGTTTTCGGACAAAAGCACGTTGGCTAAACACATCATAATCATTGGCTTCAATAACATCAAGAATACCTTGATATAACATTAAAGCTGCCCAAACTGGCCAACGAGAGTCCCTTGAGAGAATACGAATACCTCGTTCTGCATCTTTATAATACTGTCTAGCTCGTTGAATCTGAAAACGCATTAACGCCCGCCAACGATCATCAATTATCCCTTTAAATAAATCAGTTTCTGTATAATTAAAGCGATCTAAATCTTCCAGGGGTAAATAAATGCGTCCCCGTTGAGCATCTTCTCCTACATCCCGTAAGATGTTGGTTAATTGATTGGCAATACCCAAGGCGATAGCTTCTTCTTTGGGGATATATTCTTCTAACTGTCTATTCCAAGGGCCCATAGAAGAATGTTTTTCGATTCCTAACACTGCATTAGACATTAAACCCACCGTTCCAGCAACTCGATAACAATAGAGTTTGAGGTCTGCAAAGGTTTGATAACGATTACGATATAAGTCCATGTGTTGCCCTGCGATCATGTCCTCAAACGGTTCTATTTCGATGGGAAACCGTTGTAAACTATCCACTAGGGCAACATCTTCATCATCGAGAGGATGACCGTTAAATAGGTATTCCAGATGATCCTGCCACTGTTGCAGGGTTTCTGGTGTAGTAAACCTAGCCATCGGACCATCCACTAATTCATCGGTACGGCGACACCAAACATAGATGGCCCAGATCGCCCGACGTTTTTCGGGAGGCATTAATAGAGTTCCCAGATAGAAGGTTTTAGAATACTTCTGGGTGATTTGACGACAGCGTTCGTAGGACTCTTCGATAGAGGCCAGCATTTTGGGGGGTTGGGGGGGTTTAGGCAATTGTAGCATTCAGCACAAGCGGAATGATTTTCTATAGTAAAAGGATGGAAAGGGGTTTGTTAACCATTAGACTTTTAGCATTGTCCCATTCATTGACCGTTTCGTCATTATTTGGGACAAGGTTTCAGGTCTTTATCTCTCAATAGATTAAACTAAAGAGGCTTCTTTCGTCACTTCAGGGGTTGATGGAGAGAGGTTGGCAGGATAGTCTTGCGCTAAGGTTTGCGCTGCGAGTTTTCCTGATAATACTGCCCCTTCCATGCTTCCTAAATATTTTTGCATGGTGAAGTCTCCTGCTAAATAAAAGTTAGCAATGGGTGTCTTTTGAGAGGGACGATAAGCTTGTCTTCCAGGAATGGCTTTATAAACAGAACGAGGGGTTTTGACTACATGATATTTCAGTAGTTTGGCTCCATTTTCTCCTGTGAAGTGTTGGGGGAACAATTTTTCTATCTCGGCCATGGTCACATCAATGATAGCTTCATCAGAAGCAGTGATCCAATCCTGTGCGGGGGCTAAAACCAACTCTAACATAGAGCGATCGGGGTTAGCATATTCTTTACAGGTGTTACTCATGTCCGCATAGACACTAAGTAAGTCGGAACGGGAAAATAAGAGGTGATCGATATCGGTGAGTTTGCGATCGAACCAAAGATGCAGGTTAATTACAGGAACCCCTTCTAACCCTTCTAATTTATTAAATTCTTCTAGTTTTTGCCAGGGTTTAGGTAACATCACTTTTAAGGGATCAACCGGCATGGCAGAGATATATAAGTCTGCTTTAAATTCTTCGTCAGGTTGGCCATTGAGTCCCCTGAGAAGAAACCCTTTCACAGTATTATCGTCGTTAAGTAAAATCTCTTTTAAGGGGGCATTTAGTCTGACTTCTCCGCCCCTTTCGGTAATGTAGTCTACTAAGGGTTGGCAGAGTCTTTCGGTGGGTGAACCATCCAAGAAGGCCATTTTTGAACCGTTTTTCTCTTGTAAGAAGCGGTTGAGGGCGGTTATGAGAATGGTAGCGGAAATTTCATCGGGGTTAATGAAGTTTAACGCTTTGGACATGGCGATAAAGACTTCTTTTTCCACTCTAGCAGGGATATTCTGCTTTTTCAGCCACTCAGACCAAGA